>JBDTXL010000306.1:0-3946 GCA_040006195.1 Gemmatimonadota bacterium
ACGACTCGTGATGCCGGCAGCTTCGGCACGCACTCCGAGGAGCCGGTGCGCGAGGTGATGGCGCGTTGGAAAGGGCTGCGCGCGTCGCTGCACGAGCTCGTGCCCGCATCGCCGTCACGTTTCGCCACCGCCGCGCAGGTGCACGGCACGCGGGTGCTCGAGCACGATGGCGCGTGGGAGGGATGGCTGCGCGCGCCAGAGGCCGACGGACACTTCGCGCCGCGCCGTGGCACCGGTATGGCGGTGACGATCGCCGATTGCGTGCCGGTGTTCATCGCGCATCCGGACGGTGCGATCGCGCTGCTGCACTCGGGGTGGCGTGGCACGGCGGCGCGGATCATCGACCGCGCGCTCGCCGCCTTCAGCCGTCAGGGGCTCGCCGCCGGCGACCTGCGCGTGCACCTCGGTCCCTCGATCTGCGGCGCCTGCTACGAAGTGAGCGCCGAGGTCGCCACCGCGCTCACGGGCGTCGCGGCGCAGGGCAAACAGCAGGTCGATCTGCGTGCGATCATCGCAGCGCACGCGCGCGAGGGCGGCGTGACGGAGCTCACGACGAGCACGTGGTGCACGCGATGCGACAACGCGCGCTTCTTCTCGCATCGCGCCGGCGACGTCGGTCGTCAGCTCGCGGTGATGATTGCGCGCACACCCGCGCACGCGGATCCGCTTCGGGTTGACTCTCTCTAACTACTTGTCTAGATTGCATATCGGTTGCCCAGTCGTGTTCGCGGCGGGGCCGGATGTGGGGGAGGTTGCCCCACATTTTTTATTTTTTGTGGTCTGCGAATTGACGTGAACGAAGCGCTGGAACGTGTTGTAACAGAAGAGCTTGACCATTTGGGCTACGATCTGGTGGAATTGCGCTCGGCAGGTAGTCGCGCGCGACCCACGTTGCAGCTTCGAATCGACCGGCGCGACGGCGCAGCGGTTACCGTGAGTGATTGTTCGATCGTATCACGAGCGGTCGAGGCGAGGCTCGAAACGGAAAAGCGTGTGGGTCCGGAGTACGTGCTCGAAGTGTCATCGCCCGGAATCGAACGGCCGCTGCATCGGGTCGCCGACTGGCGACGGTTCGTGGGACAGCGGGCGAGCATTCTGAGCCCGCTGCTTCAGGGACGCGCCGAAGTCGAGATCCTCGGCGTCGAAGGATCTGACGGAGCGGAGAGCGTGATCGTGCGCACCGCGCAGGGCATTGAGCAGCGAATCGCGTTGGCCGACGTCAAGGACGCCAGGCTGGCATTCACTTGGTGAGCGAAGGGAGTTCGAGATGGTCAGCTCCGTAGACATGTTGAGCGCGATCAAAGAGCTAACGAACACGAAGCAGCTCGACAGGGCCGAGCTGCATCTGCTGTTGCAGGATGGCTTTTTGGCCGCCATGGCGAAGCGGTATGGTCCGACCGTGCAGGCCGAAGTCGAAATCGACGAGGGTCGCGGCGCGATCAAGATCACCCGGCTGCGCAGCGTCGTTGGCGAAGTGACGGACGCGAGCCGAGAGATCTCGGTCGAAGACGCGCAGATCTACGACGAAGGCTTCGAAGTCGGCGATATGCTGGAAGAGCCAGTGGACTTCGCCGACTTCGGGCGCACCGCCATTCAGGCCGCGAAGCAGCGCATCATCCAGCGGGTTCGCGAGCGTGAGCGCACGCGCATTCGCGATGAGTTCGCGACGCGCGTCGGCGACCTGCTCTCGGGCGAAGTGCAGCAGATCGAGCGCGGCAAGCTGGTCGTCATGCTCAACAAGTTCCGCGAAGCGGAAGCGATCATTCCGTACCGCGAGCAGAATCATCGCGAGCACTATCACCAGGGCGAGCCGATTCGCGCGGTGCTCAAGCGCATCGAGGAGACGCCGAAGGGTCCGCGTCTCATTCTGAGCCGCGCGGATGGACTGTTCGTGAAGGCGCTCTTCAAGCTCGAGGTCCCGGAGATCCAGCAGGGCATCGTCGAGATTCGCGCGTCCGCGCGCGAGGTCGGCAGCCGCACGAAGATCGCCGTGTTCTCGCGCGACGATTCGATCGATCCGGTGGGCGCGTGCGTCGGCCTCAAGGGCTCGCGCGTGCAGGCCGTGGTGAACGAGCTCGGTGGCGAGCGTATCGACATCGTGCCGTGGTCCGCGGATCCCGAGCGCTTCGCGAAGCTCGCACTCGCGCCGGCGCGCGTCGCCCGCGTGTTCAGCGACGGCGTCGCCAAGAGCATTCAGGCGGTGGTCGACGAAGACCAGCTCTCGCTCGCGATCGGCCGCAACGGCCAGAACGTGCGGCTCGCGTCCGAGCTCACAGGCTGGAAGATCGATCTGTATTCGAGTCGCGAGTGGCTGGAGCGCGGCGGCGAGACGCCGCTGTTCGCGCCGCTTCCGGAAGAGGTCAGCGTGGCGGCGGATGTTCGCCTCGCGGACATCGGCGCACTGGGGCCGGCCACGGTGGCCGTGCTCGAGGACGCCGGCTATCGCACGCTCAACGACATCATCGATCTCGATCGTGATGACTTCCTCCGTCTGCCGGGCATCGCGCCGGAAGAGGCGGATCGCATCATGGCGATGATCGACGAGCTCACGGAAGACAGCGGAAGCGAAGGGAGCGAGGGCGGAGATGCCGGCACGAGGCTGCCGTCGTAGTGGACGTTCCGGCGACGGCGCTCGAGCAGAGCGCGAGTCAGAGCGCGAGTCAGAGTGTGAGTGACGTGGAGGATCGCATGCTGCGGCTCGTCGGGCTCGGCGTGAGAAGCAGGACCGTTGTGGTAGGTGTGGAGATGGTGCGGCAGGCTGCGAAGAAGGGAACGCTCGTGCTCGCGATCGTGGCGCCGGATGCATCGCGTCACAGTCGCGAGAAGGTGCTCCCGCTGTTGGCCGCGAAGCGTGTGCAGGTGATCGAAGGGCCCACGGCGGCAGCGCTGGGGGCGGCCGTCGGGCGTGACGTCGCTGCGGCAGTGGGAGTGATCGATCGCGAGCTCGCGAAAGGAATTTCGGGGATCGCGGAACGCAGGTGAGATGAGCAGGCTCCAGAGGAGGAGTGTTTGATCAAGCTTCGAGTGAATGAGTTGGCAGGGGAGTTCGGCATTACCAGCGAGGAGCTCATGACGATGCTCCGCTCGATGGACGTGCCGGTACGCAGTCATCTCAGTCAGCTGAGTGACGAACAGATCGCGCGCCTCCGAGCACGGTGGGAGCGCGAGAAACGCGCGCGTCAGGAGAAGCCGGCAGCGGCGCCTGCACGTCGTCGTCGCGGAACGGCTGCAGCCGCAGCAGCTGCGCCGGTCGTCACCGCGCCTGCCCCCGAAGTGGCGACCGAAGCCGCGGCCGCCCCCGCGCGTCGCCGTCGCAAGGCCTCGGACATCGCGGCGGCCGCGGAAGTCACCGCCGCACACGAAGCCGAGGTCGCCGCCACCGCCGCGACGCAGGCCACCATCGAGCCGGCCGTCTCGCGCCTCGAAGAGGAGCTGCTCGTCGCGGATCCCGTGCCGGACGCGCCCGCGCGTCTGCCGATCGAAGAGTCGCGCATCACCGCCTACTCCTCGCCGCCGACGCCCGCGCGTCCCTCCGCGCCGCGTCCCCCTGAGGCGAACAGCTACAGCCGCTCCGGCGACTCGACCACCGCAGGCCCGACGCAGACGCCACGTCCCGCCGCCGGCGGCGACTGGCAGCGCCCGCGTCCCGCCGTTCCCGGACCACCGCGTCCGAAGCCCGCATCCGCGGGCGGCTATCCACCGCGACCGATCGCCTCTGCAGCGCCGGGCGGCGCGGGAGCATCCGGCTCCGGTCTCGCACCGCGTCGTGATGACAAGCGCGGTGGGGCAGGCAAGCGCAAGAAGGGGAAGCGCGGGTCGGTCGATCAGGAAGCGGTGACGGCGAACATCTCGAAGACGATGACCGCCATGCGCGGCGCGCCCGCGCGTCGCGGCTCGCGTCGCTCCGACGAGCCGTCGTACCGCGAGGAAGTCGAAGCGCAGCGCA
>JBDTXL010000307.1:0-3509 GCA_040006195.1 Gemmatimonadota bacterium
ACCGTCTCCAGATGCACGCGCCGCGCGCCGTCGTCGAGCTTGAAGCGCATGTGGTGCTTGTCGGTGTTCGAGCTGTCCGCGCCGGCGTGAGGATAGTTCGCGATGATCGACCCGTTCGCATTCTCGAGGTCGATCGCACCGCCGATTCCTTCGGGGATCACCGTCGTGATCGAGCCATTCACCGTCTCGAGGTGCACATCCCCCGAATCCGGGAGCTGGGCCATGCTGGCGATGATCGACCCGTTCACGGTCTCCGCGTTGACCGTCCCCCTCGTCGTCGAGGCGACGACGTCGCCGTTCACCGTAACCGCCTTCAGGTTGCCGCCGATGTTCTGAGCGACGACTTTGCCGTTCACCGTCTCGACCCCGATGTTCACGCCCTCGGGAAGGTGAACCGTGTAGCGCACGGTGATCGGATGGCGGCGGCTGAAGAACGAGAAGGGTGAGAACGATGTGCTGTGCCGGTGCTTCCCGGGAGCGCAGCTCGCGGCGGCGGACGAGTTGAAGAGCGTGCAGAAGAAAATATCGTTGCCGCTCATCGCCTGCTTCACCTGAACCGCGGTCGGCGACGCATTCACGATCACCGCGTCGACAGTGAGCTTGTTCGTCGTCGACGCGAGCACCGCGATCGGCCCGTCGACGTTGTTCACTCTCACCGTGGCGCCGGGCGCGACGTCCCCGGTCCAGCTGAAGTTGCGGGTCGGATAGTCGGCATGCCGAGTACACGACGAAGCGATGACGGTGATTACGAGAACGCAGAGAATGTTGCGCATGATGAGCTCCGGGACGGGCAAGTCGGGATGACCTTTCCCGTCCCTACGCGGAACGACTCACCCAAGTTTCCGAAGCCTCACCGAGCCGTTCGTGGTATGGAGCTCGACGCGCCTTCCACCCTGGCCGACCGTACCATGCACGTGCCTGCCGACGAGTCCTTTACTGATCGTGAGCGGGAAGTCGGTCTCGATGCTGCCATTCGTCGTCTCGGCGTCGACATCGGCGCTCAGATCCGCGGGCGCCTCGAGCTGGACCGAGCCGTTGGTCGTGCTGAGCTCCAGCGGCTCATCGGTCTTCAGGAGATGCTCGATGCTCGCGCGCACGTCGCCATTTACGGTGCGGGCATTCACCGGCCCGCCGAGCGTCGCGACGCGCACACGGCCGTTCACCGTCTCGGCGTCGACCGCTGCGGTCGCGCCTTCGACTTCGACCGAGCCGTTGACCGTATTGACGTCGACCTTCACGCCCTTCGCGACGTGCACCGTGAAGCGAACGGAGACGTCGTTGTGTCGATCGTTGTCATCATGATGTGAATGGCTCCCGCGATCGTTGCAGTCCTTCTCCTCGCCCCACAGCGCGCAGACCGTGACGCCGTTGTTGCCCGGCTCGAGCAGGATGCGAACCATCGAGGGGTCGCCGCGGCGCCACTGCTTGATTGCGGAGATGGTCGTTGACCCATTATCCGACGCAACGACATCGATGCTGCCGTTGAGATTCTGCACGTGCACGGTGCCGCCGGCCGCGATAAACTGTTTCGTCGAGAACGAGCTATCGGCCTTGTAGTCGCGATCGTAATCGCTCTGTGCCCGGGCGAATGCGGTGTTGGAGACGAGTGCCATCGCGGCAAGTGAGGTGCAAAGGATGCGGCGCATGTTAGTTGTCTCCGTGTGAGCGGCAGCCCGAGATGCGAACATCGCCGCTGAAAGTCTTGAGAATGAAGTGGGCACCGCCGCCATGCCCAATCGTGTACGTACCGCGCTTGCCCATGCGGGAGCCACCGCTGTTCGGCTGCATCGTGATCGAGCAGGATGTGTCGAGATCGCCGCTGTACGTTTCGACGTCGAGCGTGGCGTCGCTTCCACCTCCGGCGATATTCACGTCGACGTCGCCCGAGTGCGAGTGGAATTCGTAGCGTCCCTTGGGATCGACCGGCCCCGAGAAGTGCATTTCTCCCGACACGGTCTCCGAGCGGACGTACGAGCTGGTGATGTCATCGAGAGTCACGTCACCGCTCACGCTCTGTGCCGCGACCTCGCCGGTGATCTGCTTGGCGCGGATGTCGCCGCTCACCGTGTTGATGCGAACGCCGGCGCTCACGTGCGTCACGGTTGCATCGCCGGAGATCGTCTCGAGAACCGCGTGACTCGCGACGTTGGTCACATCGATACCGCCACTCACCGAATGCGCCTCGACGTCGGCGACGTCGCGGAGCTTGATGTCGCCGGAGAGCGAGCGCACGAGGAGCCGCGCCGACTTCGGCATGCTCACCTCGACTCTGTTGTGGCCCGAACCGCTGTCGTCCTCATCATCGTCGTCGCTGTAGCTGTTGTGCTCCGGCGACTCGACGAGCGATACGCGTGTTGACGAGGACTCGAAGGTGAGCCGGCGGTGGGACTTCGCGCGGATCTTCACCTGATCGCCGTCGGTACCGACTACGTCGATGTCGCCGGAAAAGCTTTGCAGGTCTACGGTGCCCGCGGCGCTCAGCGAAACGGTCGTGTCGATGCGCGACTCTGCGGCTTCGTCGCGCTCGTTACGATCGTAGTGCCGGGGCAGCTTCGGCGCCTTTGGTGCAGAGTGCTGCGCGTAAACCGGCAGCGCGATCGCGAGACAGGCGAGTAGGGCAAGGCGCCAAGGGGCGTGCATGATCGGCTCCATCAGCTTTGAGAAGGAAGAAACGCGACAGTACGGAGCAGCTCGACTTTGCTGCCGAGCACGTTGTCGAGTTGGTTCGAGAGCAGCGGGCTCTTCGGATCCTTGGCGAGCGCAGCCCGGCTTTCGAGAATCGCCTTGTTGATGATCTTCAAATTCTGCTCGATGATCGCGATCGTTTTCGGGTCGAGTGATTCGCGGCGGGTGTGAACGACGCTGTCGAGCATTGTGATCTCGTTATCGTAGACGCGTGCCGCGCTCGTCTCGCGCTTCGGGCGAGAGACGAGCGTGGCGCCCGTGATCGGTGCCGGTGCGGGAGTGGCGCGCGGTGCGGCCGTGATCACGGGTGGAGTTACGGGTGATGTTGCCGCTTGCGAGTCGTTGTGCTGCGCCGCCGGCTGCTGCGCGACGGTGGACGGCGGAGCGCCAGCGCCATTGTGACGAGTCCCGACCAGGTACGTGGTGCCCGCGCCCGCTGCGATCAGCGCCGCCGCAGCGATCGCGTACTGCCACCGGCGACTCGGCGCGCGTCGCACCGCGGCGGGTGCGCTGTCGAACGACGTCACCGGCGTGGATATCCGCGCCTCGATCCCCGACCACAGATCCCGCGAGGGTGTGAGCAGTGGCAGCGCCCGAGCCCGCGCCGAGATCGCGCGCAGCTCCGCGAGCACCCCTCGGCAGGATGCGCACTCCGCGAGATGCTGCTCGGCCGTCGCCAGATCGGCGGGCACGAGGTCACCCTCGAGGTATGCGGCGAGCCGCTCGCACATCAAATCGCAATCGTGCTTGTCGTAGGTCATCGTGTCAAAGCCTCCCGTAAGAGCAGCCGCGCGCGATGCAGCTGCGCCTTGCACCCACCTGCC
>JBDTXL010000308.1:0-3238 GCA_040006195.1 Gemmatimonadota bacterium
CCGTCCGTGGTCTTGTAGAGAAATTGGCTGCCGTAGTACAGCGCGTGCGGGTCGGCCTTCGAGAATACGAGCGGCTGTGTCCAGTCGGCGCGATCGACCTCCTTGCCTGGCGCCTTGGGTGCGGTCGTGCCGCGAAGCTGCTTGTTCGTCTCCAGATTCCAGCGCTCACCCGTTCCACCGAACACGATCCCGGGATGCAGCGGGTCGCCCGCCGTGTAGCCGCTCTCGCCACCGGGCGCGATCGGCTCCCAGTCGTGCGGCGATAACTCCGCAAACTTTCCGCGCGAGCGCACGGCGACTGCGCCCGAGTCCTGCTGCGCGCCCGTCACCCAATACGGCTTTCGATAATCGACGGAGATGTGATAGAGCTGCGCGGTGGGCTGATTCATCCACGAGCTCCACGTCACGCGCTTCGCATCGCCGCGGGCGTCGTGCGTGATGATCGCGCCCTGATCGCTGGCGACGATCATCGTGCCCGGATCATCGTGATTGATCCAGAGCTGATGATAGTCATCGCCGCCCGGCGATCCGCGCAGCGCCACCCAATGCTTGCCGCCGTCCAACGTGCGCGAGACGGCAACGTTGCTCACGTACACCGCCTCCGGATCTTTCGGGTCGACGGCGAGCTTGCAGAAATACCATCCGCGTCCGCAGAGCGACTGGTCGCTCGACATCCGCGTCCACGTTGCGCCCGCATCGTCGGAGCGAAAGAACCCGCCCTGTCGAGGAACTTCCTTGTCGATAGTGGTGCCCGCAGCGGGCGCCGTCATCGCACCTGGCGGCGCACCATCGGGGAGCAGGCAGTCGACCACTGCGTAGATGCGGCGCGGATCGCTCGCCGCGATCGCAATGCCGGTGCGTCCGATTCCTTCCGTCGGCAAACCTGTGGTGAGCTGCGTCCACGTCGAGCCGCCATCGATCGACTTGAAGATGCCGCCGCCCGGCCCGTTGGTTGGCGAGTACGTGAACCAGGGCGGGCGGCGTGTGTTCCAGAGTCCCGCGTACACGATCTGCGAATTCGACGGATCGATGACGACCTCGACGCCGCCGACATCCGGATTCTTGTACAGCACCTTCTTCCAGCTTCTGCCGCCGTCTGTCGACTTGAAGATTCCGCGCTGCTCGTTCGGCGCGTATAGATGGCCGATCGCCGCGACGAAGAGCACGTCCGGGTTGTGCGGATCGATCGCGATCTTGCCGATGTGCTGGGTGTCGTCGAGCCCGATGTGCGTCCAGCTCTTTCCGGCGTCAGTCGACTTGTACATCCCGTTTCCGAAGCCGGCCGAGTCGCGAAGTGTGGACTCGCCGCTGCCGACATACACGACATCGGGCGCCGATGGCGCGACCGCGATCGCGCCGATCGATGCGACGGGCTGCGAATCGAAGACAGGCTCCCACACGCGTCCCGCGTCCGTCGATTTCCACACGCCGCCGTTAACGGCGCCGAAGTAGAATTCGTTTGCCCGCCCCGGCACGCCAGTCGCAGCTGCGACGCGTCCGCCGCGGAAGGGGCCGAGCATGCGCCACTGGAACCCGCTTATGAGCGACAATGCCGGGATCGAGCCCGCGCGCTGAAGGTCTCCGAGCGCCGGTGTAAGCGGCGCCATCGTCGGCGCAACAAGGCGGCCAAATGGCGAGCCGAGAACGGAGAACATCCATCCGAGCTGACCGCTGCGCAGAAGGAAGTCGCGACGCGAGAGGCCGAGGTCGTCGAGGATTCGATCCGTGTTGTCGGTCGTCACAGCATTCTCCCTGTGCGGGTCGAGACGAGAAATGGGCAGGCGTCCCGCGTGACGCCGGAATGCTGAGTCAACTTACCGTTCATCCAGGCATCCGGGTACAAAAAATGTCCGGCAACTTGCCGGACATTTTCGCGTACCATAGCGATCTTCTCGCACTGCTCCCTAGGCTCGATGAATCATCGAGCCCGCGCTCGTCACGGCACCCGCTCGACCTTGATGTAGAGAATGTACATGCCCTGCAGATCATCCGCCGGGCTCTCGAAAAGCTGCACGGCGAGCGTTCCCGGCGGCGGGGGCGATAGCGAGACCGGCGGCGCACCCCAAACCGCGAAGGTGACCGGCCCCACCGCCGACGGATTGTATGTCGCCTGCTTGGCGAGCGTCGCCTCGATGATTTCACGCGTGATCACGATCGCGCGGCGCGGCAGAACTGGTCCTGCGGTAAGCCCACTGAGACCCGAGGCGCCATGCATCCCTGCGCCTATCGGTCGATCGTAGGACCCGGCAAGCAGCAGGTTGAGCGGGCCGAAGGACTCGGCCAGTGCACTGCCAAACACATTTCCCGCGGTAAAGTGCGGACCAAAGGAGGTCTCGAGCGTACCCGACGGCGAAATTACGGCGAGCTGCGTTCCACTGACGGCAGCCTGCACGCCCTGATCGCTCCAGATCTGGATCGCGTTCCGCGACTCGTAGCCGGTCCACTTCACGAAACCGTCGCGATAGCCGTCGGCTTCCCACAGCGTTGGCACAATGACTATTGCATCCTGTCCGTCCGTCAGAACGTTGTCGGCGATCAGGAACGGAAAAGTATTGTCCGTGGCCGCAGCACCGTATGTATTCGACGGATCGGCGACCGCAGGAAATACATCGTTCTGCGCAAAGCCTCCCCCGGCTGACGCAGTGCCACCGCGGATGCGTCCCCACGGAATGACGCCATTGATGTCGGTGAAGTTGCCAACGGTCTGCCCCTCGAAGGGCGCCTCGCCGATCACCTGCGTTCGACGCATGCTCGGGCTCTCGATGAGCTGGCTCGTGCGGCGATCGTAATGCAGCACGATCGCGGCACCATAGATCTCGTCACCGTGCCCATCGCGCGACAACACGTCGTCCTTTGTCTGATGCAGCACACGGAAGCCGGTTGCGACTACGCGATAGCGAGCGCTCGCGGCGACTGGCGCTGCCACCTGCGTCGGCGCCGGCGGCGCTGTCGCCGGCGCTGCGCCAGGTGGCGGATAGGCGGTGCCCGATGGCGGCGAAGGCTGCGACGGCTGCGATGACGGCGGAGTCGTCGTCTGCGGGGGCGCCAGTTGCACCGGCGGCAGCGGAAGCGGCGTCGCCTGATATGGACCCTGCGACGCTGCTTGCGGAGGCGTGGCAGGCGCTGTCGTTGCGGGATTCGCCGCCGGCGGCTGGCCATGCGGCGGCAGCACGCTCGGCGGCTGCGCTCCACCCGGCACCGACGTCGCCACCGTCGTCGTCACCAGCACGTTGTCGCA
>JBDTXL010000309.1:0-5993 GCA_040006195.1 Gemmatimonadota bacterium
TCGTGGCAGGCATGATCGGCGCGAGCGCGGTCGCGGCGCATCAGACGATCGTGCTGGCGGGCGTCGCGGGACTGATCGCCGATGCACTGTCGATGGGCTCGAGCGGCTACCTCGCCGCCAAGAGCGAGCAGGAGGTCTACGACAACGAGATCTCGATGGAGCGCACTGAAATCGAGCTGATGCCCGAGGTCGAGCGCGACGAGCTCGCGCTCATCTACGAGGCGAAGGGGATGCAGCGCGATGCGGCGTTCGCGCTCGCCACCGAGGTGATGGCCGATCCGGAGCGCATGCTCGAGGAGCAGGTGCAGGAGGAGCTCAAGATCGGCGATGCCCACACGTCGCCGATGCGTGAGGCGTGGCTCACGGGCTTCGCGACTGCCGTGGGCGCTCTGATTCCGGTGTTCCCGTTTTTCTTCATGACCGGGACCGCCGCGATGATCACCTCGTTCGCGCTCGCGATGGCGTCCCACTTCCTGGTTGGCGCGGCGCGCTCGGTATTCACCGGACGCAGCGTCTTCCGCTCCGGGCTCGACATGTTCGTTGTCGGGCTCGGCGTCGCGGTCATTGGCTATTACGTGGGTGGCTGGGTGGCGAGTCTCCTGTAATCGCCTACCGCGTGCTACGTTCTCCGTCCCTGTCGCACGTCCCGAATCCACGCATCGTCATGAATTCGACCGTCCGCGCCCTATCGCTCGTCGCACTGGCTTTCACCTCCGCGTGCTCCAAGCCGGCGGCGGCGCCCGCTCCCGAAGCAACCGCCAAGGGGGTGCTCATCGTGAATGCACGGGTGATCGATGGCACGGGATCACCGAGCCGGGTGACGAGCGTGCGCGTGATCGGCGATCGTATCGCGGACATCGGAGATCTGCACCAGCGAACGGGCGAGACGGTGGTGAGCGGAGCTGGGCTCGTCCTCGCGCCGGGATTCATCGACGATCACAGCCACGCGAACGGCGCATTCTTCAGGCTCCGTGATGCGCTCGCGGATGTGAGCCAGGGGATCACGACGGTCGTCGTCGGGCAGGATGGAGGCACGGAGTATCCGCTCGCCGACTTCTTCGCGCACGTGCAGCGCGAGCCGTCGGCGCTCAACGTGGCGTCGTACGTCGGTCACGGCACCGTCCGCGACCTCGTGCTCGGGAAGGACTACAAGCGCGTCGCGACGCCGGAGGAGGTCGTGAAGATGCAGGCGCTCGTCGCGCAGGAGATGCGCTCCGGCGCCCTCGGGCTGTCGAGCGGGCTCGAATACGATCCGGGGATTTATTCCGACCCGAGTGAAGTGTTGGCGCTCGCGAAGACGGCGGGCTCGATGGGCGGACGCTACATCAGCCACATTCGGAGCGAGGACTTCGCCTTCTGGAAGGCGCTCGACGAGCTGATCACGATCGGCCGCGAGAATCACATGCCCGTGCAGGTCTCGCACATCAAGCTCGCGCTGAAGAGCTCGTGGGGGCTCGGCGACTCGCTCATTCGCGTGCTCGACCGGGCGCGCGCGAGCGGCGTGCAGGTGACGGCGGACATCTACCCGTACACCTACTGGCATTCGGGGATGTCGGTAATCTTCCCGCATCGCGACTTCGACAATCGAAAGTCAGCGGCGTTCGCGCTTGCGCAGGTTGCGCCGTCGGAGGGGCTGCTGCTTGCGAACTACGGCCCGAAGCCGGAATACGACGGGAAGACCGTCCACGAGGTCGCGAAGCTGATGAGCGTCGACGACACGACGGCGCTGATGCAGCTGCTGCACGAGTCGGAGGCGGCCAAGGCGCGCGGTGACACGGCGCACTCGGACAACTCGATCATGGCGACGAGCATGGACGAGCAGGACGTCGCGAAGCTGATGACGTGGCCGTGGGCGGCCTTCTGTACCGATGGCAACCTCGATGGCAGCCATCCGCGCGGCTACGGCACATTCACGCGCATCATGGGCCGCTACGTGCGCGACCAGCACATCATGCCGCTAGAGGAGGCGATCCGAAAGGCGACGTCGCTCGCGGCGTCGAACGTAGGCATCGTCGACCGCGGACGGATCGCCGTTGGCGCGTACGCGGATCTCGTGCTCTTCGACCCGGCGACGATCATCGATCGCGCAACGCCGACGGAGCCGCATCTCGTGAGCACGGGGGTGCGCCGCGTGTGGGTGAACGGCGCATCGGTGTACGAGGACGAGCACACGACGGGCGCGCATCCGGGCCGCGTGATCAAGCGCGTCGTGACGGCCGCGAAGTAGATGTCGCGCGAGATCATCTTCACGCCGGGCGCACCCGCGCCGCCGCCAGCATTCAGCCAGGCGGTGAAGTCGGCGGGGCTGGTATTCGTGTCGGGGCAGTGCCCCTTCGATCCTGTGACCGGGGATGTCGTGGGCGAGACCATTCAGCTGCAGACGGCGCAGTGCTTGCGCAACGTCGCCGCGATCCTCATCGCAGCGGGTTCGTCGCTCGAGCGGATCGTCAGTGCGACCGTCATCATTGCAGAAGAGGGCGACTTCGCGGGGATGAATGAGGAGTGGGTGAAGTGGTTTCCCGCCAACCCGCCCGCGCGCCAGGGCGCGAAGCTGCCCGTGCGCCCGAAGGGGATGAAGATCTCGATCGCTGCGATCGCGGAGGGTTAGCGCCGGTTCGGCGCTGCCCCGTTACACCACGATGTTGAGCAGCCTTCCCGGCACGAAGATGATCTTCTTCGGCGCGCCCGTGAGGAACCGCGCAATTCCCTCCTCTGCCTGCGCGAGCGACATCGCCTGCTCTTCCGGGATGTCGCGCGCCGCGCGGATCTTCCCGCGCACCTTGCCGTTCACCTGCACGACGAGCTCGATCTCATCGACCGTCGCAAGCGCGGGATCATACTTCGGCCACCGCGACTCGAACACGCCGCCCTCGTGCCCAAAGAGCTCCCACAGCTCCTCGGCGATGTGCGGCGCGAACGGCGCGACGAGCTGCACCAGCGGCTCGACCTCCGCTCGATGCGCATCGCGCTCCGAGGCGCGGAGCACATTCATGTACTCCATCATCGCCGCGATCGCCGTGTTGTAGCTCAGCTTCGCGGTGTCGTCGCCCACCTTCCGAATCGTCTGGTGCAGCTTGCGCATGACGGCCACATCAGGCGCCCCCGTCGTGCGCGCATCGTGCGCCGACTTCCACAAGCGATCGAGGAAGCGCTTCACCCCCGAGATCCCGGCGTCGCGGAAGTCGCCGCCCTCCTCGAAGGGGCCGAGGAACATGAGGTACGTGCGGAAGGTGTCGGCGCCCCATCGCTCGAGATACTCGTCGGGGTTCACGACGTTTCCCTTCGTCTTCGACATCTTCGCGCCGTCGCGGATGATCAGCCCGTGCGCGCGAAAGCGCGTGTACGGCTCCTCGAAGGTCAGGTGCCCCATGTCGTGCAGCACCATCGTGATGAAGCGCGAGTACAGCAGATGCAGCACGGCGTGCTCATTGCCGCCGATGTACGAGTTCACCGGGAGCCACTTCCTGGTGATCGTCTGATCGAAAGGCACCGAGTCGAAGTCCGAGCTCGGGTAGCGCAGAAAGTACCAGGCGCTGTCGAGGAAGGTGTCGGACACGTCGGTCTCGCGGCGCGCGAGCTTCCCGCACTTCGGGCATGGCACGCGATACCACTCCTCGTGGCGCGCGAGCGGCGAGATCCCGGTGTCGTCCGGACGGAAGTCCTCGATCTCGGGCAGGATCACCGGCAGCTGATCCTCGGGCACAGGCTGCGCGCCGCAGTCATCGCAATAGATGATCGGAATCGGCGGGCCCCAGTAGCGCTGCCGCGAGATCGTCCAGTCGTGCAAGCGGAAGTTCACGACGGGCTTCGCCGCCGCGAGGCCGACCATCCACTCCGTCACCCGCGACTTCGCCTCCGTCGCCGGCACGCCTTCGAACATCCCCGAGTTCACCAGCCGCCCGTCACCCGTGTACGCCTCGGCGAGCGGCGCGTTCGCATCCGCATCATGGGGCGCGACGACGCGGATGATCGGCAGCTCGTACGCCTGCGCGAACGCGAAGTCGCGCTCGTCGTGTCCCGGCACGGCCATGATCGCGCCGGTGCCGTACTCCATCAGCACGTAGTCGGCGACCCAGATCGGAATGCGCTCCCCCGTCGCCGGGTTCGTCGCGTACGAGCCGGTGAACGCGCCGGTCTTTTCGGCGCTCTCGCCCATTTTCCGCGAGACGACGTCCTGCTTCGCGGTGCGCACGCGGTACGCCTCGATCTCCGCGCTCTGCGCGGCGGTGGTGATCGCGGCGACCTGCGGGTGCTCGGGCGCGAGCACGAGATACGTCGCACCGAAGATCGTATCCGGGCGCGTGGTGAACACGACCAGTGGCGGCCCGTCGTTGCCGGCGATCGCGAACGATATCTCTGCGCCCTCGGAGCGCCCGATCCAGTTGCGCTGTGCGCTCTTCGTCGACTCGGACCAGTCGATCCATTCCAGGTTGTGGAGCAGACGCTCGGCGTAGTCGGTGATGCGAAAGAACCACTGCTCGAGTAAGCGCTGCTCGACGCGCGCGCCGCAGCGCTCGCACAGTCCGTTCTCGACTTGTTCGTTGGCCAGAACGGTCTTGTCGTTCGGGCACCAGTTGACCGCAGCCTTCTTCTTGTAGGCGAGCCCCTGCTTGAAGAGCTGGAGGAAGATCCACTGGGTCCACTTGTAGTACTTCGCGTCCGTCGTCGACAGCTCGTGCTTCCAGTCGACCATGAGCCCCACGCGGCGCAGCTGGCGGCGGAAGTTCTCGATATTCTGGGGGATCAGCCGCATCGGGTGCCCCCCGACCTTCAGGGCGTAGTTCTCCGAGTGGATGCCGAAGGCGTCGAACCCCATCGGCTCAAAGACACTGTTCCCCTGCAGCCGCTGAAATCGTCCATGGATGTCAGCGCCCGCGAACGCAAAGACGTTGCCGACGTGCAGCCCTTCGGCCGACGGATACGGGAACATCATGAGCTGGTAAAACGGGGACGTCGCCGCCTTCAGGTCGGGCTCGTTGGTGCGGCGCTCCTGCCAGCGGCGCTGCCATTTGAGCTCGAGTGCGGTCGGGTCGTAAATGGGTCCCTCATCGGGGACCGGGTGCGAAGTCGACACAGTGTCGTTGAATTGGATGCGCGCTCCCCACGGGAAGCGGCGGGGCAATAGTGAAATCTAGCGTTCCCCACATGCCGGACAAGCACGAGACGAACCCGCTGCGCAACGCGCCGTGGCGCAACGCGCCGTGGCGCATCGCGCTGGGCGCGAGCGTTCCCGCGATCGTCGCGATCGCGCTCGTCGCGTGGGCGGGGCGTCTCTGGCTCGACGCGGCGCTGTACGAGCTCCCCGTGCAGCATGCCGCGGCCGTCCGTGACGTCACCGTCGCCGCGATCGGCCTGGGCGCCATTGTCGTGCTCTCGCTGCTCGTTGCGGCCGCCGCAGTCGCGCGCCAGGCGAGCGATCCGATGTCGCAGCTGGCGCATGCGGCCGAGCGCGTGGCGGCGGGCGATTTGACGATTGCGTTCAGCTCTGCGGAGGGGAGTGAGCATGTGCATCGCCTGCATCGGGCGCTCGACGAGATGATCGGTGCGCTCCGCCGCCTGGTCCACGCGATGCGGAGCGCCTCCGACGAGACGGCGACGATGTCCGCGCAGATCACGGCTGGTACCGAGCAGCTCTCGGCGACCGCGTCCGAGTTCGCGCGCACGGCGGGAGAGCTCAGCCAGGAAGCCTCGCGAATGTCGTCCGCGATCACACTCACCGCTGCGGACTCCGACCAGCTGCTGCGCGTCTCGGCGCGCCTCGACGCGGGCGCGCGCGATGGCGTCGTGCGCAACGACTCGCTGGCGGTTCTCGCGCGAAACAGCCGCGCGCGGCTCGATGACAGTGCGACCGCGGTGGCGTCACTCGCCGCGGTCGCGGAGTCGAGCGCGACGTCGGCGGAAGCGGTGAGTCACGCAGCGCACGAGATCGGATCCTTCGTGACGCTCGTGCGGCGGATAGCGAGGCGCGCCAAGCTGCTCTCGCTCAACGCATC
>JBDTXL010000310.1:0-8094 GCA_040006195.1 Gemmatimonadota bacterium
CGCGACCCCGGCATTATGAGTGCCGTGCTCTAACCAGCTGAGCTACCCTGCCCTGTCACACGCGCTTCCCCGAGGAGAGCTATCCCGTCGCGGACACGAAATGTGATGAGCCATGCACCCCCGCGCAATCTTCGTCTCAGCTCGCCTGCGCGCCCGCCTTTGCCTCATCCGCAAATCCGTACTGTACCCGTAGCTCACGCGATTGCGCCGCAATGATCGAGCGTGCGCGCTCCCTATACGGCTCCGCCTCGGCGCCGCGATCAGTGTCCTGGAGTAGCTGCGCCAGCTCGAGCAGCGCCCGCGCAACGAACGGATGTGATTCGCCAAGCGTCTGCTCCGCCAATTGCAGTGTGCCACGAAAGATCGATTCGGCGTGGGGAAGGAGCCCAAGCCGCCGCAGCCCCCTCGTTCGCTCCACGAGAAGCTCCGCGGCGCTCCAGTGTCCGGGACCATGCACGACATCACTCGCGGCGATCGCGCCGGCGAAGTTCTCGCCCATGTCCTCGACGTCGCGAGCCATCAGTGACGCTCGCGCGAGATTGGCGAAATCGCGTACGGCCGCGGCGTGCGAGTCCCCGAAGTGTCGCAGATCCATCGCGAGCGCGTCCCGCAGCATCACCCTTCCCTCCTCGACTCTGCCCGTGATCAGCAGCGAGATGCCGATGTTCATGATACCGATTGCGACCTCGGGACACGTCGATCGCCACGGCGAGCGCGCGACGGAGTCGGGTTTCCGATTCCTCCATTTGCCCGCGCATCCGGGCGATGAACGCGAGATCGGTCAACTGCGCCGCAACGTTGCGGTTGTTCTCACCAAGCGTGCGCTCACTGATAGCCAGCGCCGCGAGAAGCATTGGGTCAGCCTCGTCGAATCGCTCCTGCTTTACGAGCAATCGTCCGAGAATCGAAAGTGCATTCGCGTACAACGGGTGCGCGGTTCCTACATTCTCCTCCAGCAGCACGAGCTCGCGCCGCAGCAGCACTTCCGCTTCCTCATTTTCGCCGCTCTCGCCGAGCATCACCGCGAGAATGTCGAGCGCGTACGATGTCGCGATGTGACCCGCGCCAAAGAGCGACTCCGCTATGTCGAGCGCGCGCCGGGAATATGCGACCGCATCAGGGAGCCGGTTCGTCTTCAAGCAGATGCGTGCGAGACTGACGAGGCAGTCGCCCATCGCCTGCGTGTCGCCTCCCTCGCTTTCCTCGTGTATCGCGATCACGCGCCGAATGAGGGGCTCGGCTTCGTCGTAGCGTCCGTTGTTCGCGTACATCGCGCTCAACGCGTCGAGCATGCGTGCGACCTTCGGATCGGACTCTCCCACCTCGGCATCCAGAATCGCGAGCGCGCGCCGCAGCATCACCTCGGCCTCGGGGTCGCGCTCGATCTGCGTCAGCACGCCCGAGAGGCCGAAGAGGTCGAAGGCAACGAGAAAACCATCGTCACCGAAGAGCTCTTCGTCGATCTCGAGCGCGCGCCTGTATGCTGCCTCCGCGTTCGCGTACAGCGCTGCGTTGTTGAAGTACTCACCTTGCGTGCGCAGCAGCGAGGCAACCGGCTTCGACGTGCCGACGCTCTCTCCGTGCGCGATCACCGCTGAGAGATGTGGCGCGAGATTGCGCAGAGAGGCCAGACGAATCTGTCCGTCCTCTGGTACAGTGTAGTCCTCGAGCGCGAAGAGCATCGAGGCCAGTGTCGCGTCCCTGTCTTCCTCCGAAAGACTGTCGCGCGTCACGAGCTGCACGAGCCGGTGCACCTGCCCCGCAGAGTCGAACGGCATCGCCTGCCTTCGCGACAGCATCGAGTAGCTCCGGAGCTCTGCCAGCGCCTCCTCGACGTCGACGTCTGCGTCGCCAGTGAGCACCGCGAGCCGCTTCGCGAACATCTCGTACTCGAGCAGCTCCGCCGGAATCGGCTCGGGCGCGAGGCAGGAGAGCATCTCGAGAATACTGCGCGCGGTGACGCCGAGGCTTTCGACAGTCGTTCGCCACGTCGTCGCCACGGAGAGCGATACGTCCTTCTCCTCGTGATAACGCATCATCGACTTGTCGGCTCGGCTCCGCACGTCCTTCGCGTTCGTCGCCCAGCGCGTTCGATACTCGGCAAGCGACAGCTCGAGCTTGTTGACGTACGCCGCCGCCTGCTCGAGCGCGAGGCAGAGCGCGCCCAGCTCGTCGTTCGCCAGCCGCTCCGCCTGCTCCGCGTCATCGGCGCGCGCGCTTCTGAATTCGTTGGTGGCCTCGAGCAGGAAGCGCGTTGCGTCCTCCGCCGAGAGCACGCGCAAGTCGAGCGGTTCCACATCGCGCGACCATCGCGTGACTCGCCCCGTAATCAGTACGTGTCCGTTCGACCAATCGGTGAGCCGACCCGACACCGCACTTCGCGCCTCTTCGCTATCGACGTTGTCGACGACGAGTAGCCAACCGGGATGCGCCCGCAGCCAGTCGAGCGCCATCTTCGTGCGCTGGGGCTCGGGTGCGGAGGGTTCGACGTCCAGATGAAACACTCCGGTCAGCGACGCCAGCTCCCGATCGAGCGCCTCTTCGGACTCGCCGTTCACCATCAGCACCGCAGTGTACTCGTCGCGGTAGCGCCACGCATACTCGACCGCCAGCCGGGTCTTCCCCATGCCGCCTAGCCCGTTCACGACCTGCCGAGGCCACCGCCCCGCAAGCTTCGCCTTGGCGACGCTCGCGCGAATGCCGGAGAGGAAGTCATCGCGGCCGATGAACAGCTCGCCGAGCGAGGCATACGGGAGCTTGAGCGGCGCGGCGGGAAGCGCCTCACCCTGCGCGCGAGGGAGCACCGTGCGCAGCATGCGCAGCACCTCGAGTGCGAGCTCCTCGCGGCTCGCGAACGAGATCTCGGCGTAGCGCTCGAGCTTCTTCAGCCGTTCGAGATGCGCATCCTGGCTCGCGCGCTGCTCGGGGACTATCGCATGCTTCCCGGCACGCGGCGCCTCCGGTTTCGCGGTGCACACGACGAGACGCTTGCCGTAGTGATGCGCGAGGTATCCTTCCCACTGCGTGTACGAAACGCCGAGGATCGCGGCGTCGGCGGGCGTGGCGAGAAAGGGAATCTTTCGCGGGAGATGCGCCTCGCTCTCGAACAGTGACCCGACCGCGACGTCGCTCGCGACCGCTCCCGTCATGTCGCCGACGAGCTGAATCACTGCGTCGCACTCCTTGAGATAGAGCACGAGTTTGTCGAGGGTGAGCACGCCACCGGCGATGAAGTCCTCCTGTACCTTCACGCACACGTCGGGGCCGGTGAGCTTGTCGCGCAGATATGTGCGATAGTCTCCCGGCCCGCTCACGCGATCCGGAAACTGTTTCGCATCCTCCGCGAACTCGCTGCTGACAGCGGATATGAAAAGCGTGACTTGCGACATCCGCTCCGCAATGGGCGTACCGATGAACGAGGCCCGCACGACGTGCGGCCCGGGCTCTCTCACGCCAATGGTGCTACTTCGCCGGCTCCGACGCCAGCACTACGTTCGAGGCTTTCAACGAGCCGTCGGGCTGCTTCTTCGCGATCACGACTACCTTCGCCCCGCTCGTGAGCTTCGTCGCCGAGGGCGCGAGTGCGGTGACCTTCACGTCTGCCGGTACACTGATCGTCTGAGACCCGCCGTGATAGTCGACCGTCAACGTCTCACCATTCCTGCTCGCGACCGCGCCATTCGTCATGCGCGGCGCCTCACTCGGCTTCGCCGCCTTCACGGTGCCGTTCGTCATCGTGCTGCGGGCGCTGTCGTGCGCGCCGGACTGCTGCATGAGGTAGCTCCCCTCTCCGGTGCCGCGCAGCTCCTCGGGGAAAATGTGAATCTCGGTAGCGCGCTCGCTGCCGTCCGCCTGCTTCTCCGAGGTCACGCCGACGAACGACGTCGCCGTCACGTGCGCGAGATCGGATGCGACGCGCGCGAACATATGGAGCGGCGCGTCGATCAGGATGTGCACATCGCCAGCGGCGGTCGTGACCGTGAGATCGCTTTCGCTCACACTGAGCACCGTGCCGCGCACGGGGGTGATGTCCGACGGAGCTGCCTGCGCGGGGGGAAGTGCCCTCTGCGCGCTCGAAGCAGAGTCGGATTTCGTTGCGGCAGATGAGCCATCCTTCGCGGAGCACGCGAAGATGGCGGCGCCGAGGACTACGCAGATCGAGAGGGTGAATCGGTTGATTCGCACGGGCGTGCCTGCGTCGTGAGATGGTGTTGGCGTTGCGCTGAATGCGAGCTTCGCCAAGTATTAATGCTCAGCAATCTGCAGGCCGTTGCGCAGTTCCTTGAAGTCGTTCTTGTATTCGGAGAAGAGTGACTCCCCCGTATACGTGATTATCTGAACCGTGCCCACCTTGCCCGCGTACGTAGTAGTAGCCGTAGTAACGGAAGGGAATTCCCTGTGCGGTTGCAGAGATTTGCATCGCTTCGATGTTGACGACCCTTGTCGCCACTCGAAAATGACGTGCTCGTGATCCCATTCGGTAGAGAGCCATGCGTACAGCACCTACCCGCCGGCCACCATTGCCGCGGTCTCTCTGAGGCCGGACCACGAATGCTGTGATCTCGGTGCGCGGAAGAGCCTCGGCAAGCGCAAAATCACGAACCACAGCACGAGCGCAACGACCAGCAGCCGCGTGGCGCCAGCGGCCGTCCTGTGCAAGACCAAGCCGAGCCCCGAGGCCAACGAGACCGCGACGCGCAGATAAACGAGGAACTCGCGCGCGGGCACATCCTTGGACACCGGCGCCCACACGGGGGTGAAGTTGCCCGTGCGAAGTCCGAGGATGCCGATCGGGATAACGTAACCTGAACGCGCACTCGCGTACGAGACACAGGGCGATTGGAATTCGACGTTTCTTTCCGAGAAGATCACGACCGCGGCCTGGAAGACCAAGCCGTCGTGCTTCATCATCGTGAAAGACCGGATGGTACCACCGGAGCAGGAGCGCTTCGCGGCGAAGCGCATGCACGCCACGACGACGACGCTGTCGTCCAGCCACGTGCCGATGTTGTCACACCCAGCGGAGGTGGCCGCGGCGATCCTGGATGCGGCGAACAAAGCTGGTAGCGCTCATGTGCAATCTGGTGGTCTTTCCGGGACATCGAATCACTGATCGAGCACTTCGGGGCGCGGGCAGGTGCGGCGAAGGTAAACGGCGGAATTCAGCGGTATGGTTGGTGCGAAGTGATGTGCCCGATGTCTTCCAATCGTACAGCTCGCCGTGCCCTCGCTGTCGGCCTCCTCGTGGTGGCGGACGGATGCCTTGCCGGTCTGCCACCGCGTCCGGCACTCGCGCCCGCGCCGTCGTTCGACCCCACGCTGTTCTTCGCGGGACATACACACGGCGAAGGAAAGCTGGATTACCGCATCGGCCATGACCGCACGCTGCGAGTGGAGGGCTCTGGCCGGACCGACCCCGAGGGCAGGTTCAGACTCGATCAGACGATCACTTACGATGATGGCTCCGTGGAGACTCGCGTATGGCTGCTGAGCCGCACGGACGCCGGGCACTTCAAGGCGTCGCTGAGCGACGCGAAGGGAGAGGTGCGCGCCGAGTCGAGCGGCAATCTCTTCCACCTGCGCTACCTGATGCGCCGCCCGGCGGTGTACATGGAGCAGTGGCTGTATCTAATGCCGAATGGGAGTTCCGTTGCGAACTTCGCGCAGGTAACGGTGCTCGGCGTGCCATGGGCACGGCTGTCCGAGACCATCACGCGCATCGGCGTCGACAGCTCTTGAAAGGCCGTCGGCAACATCATGGAACAGGCTCGTTCACCGATTGCGCAAATCGAGTGTTAGCCGACAGACCCAACTACTGACCCAGGCTCGTTCATCACGATGAGCCGGTGAAGCAGCAATGCGCAGTGACCTCGGATCGGCCACCGCGCATTGCACGTCCTCGACAAACTATCGCTCAGCCCGACTCAGAACGAGATCGCGCAGCCGCCTGATCCTGAGTTCACCCAATTCCGCTGCACGAGATAGTAGTTGCCGTCCGAAAGCCGCATGTTGTACACGCCACCGTTGGACGCGGTTTGCGTCGTTCCCCAGGTCCATGCGCACTTGTCTGCATTCTCGTAGCCTCGGCGGTCGTACCACGCCGTTCCCATTGCATCCGTCGTCGTTTCCTCGATCTCATGCGCGAGCGTATTTACCTCGGAGTTCGCAGCGACGTCGACATTCGGCGAGGCGAGCGCCGACGTGCAACCGCTCGGGTAGTCCTGGTTGTGCGGCATGGCCGCGTACAACACCACTCCGCCGCTCGTCGTGCCGTGGGTGTGATACGCACAATACTGCGAACCGAAACCGCCGCCGAGATTGACGCCGCTTCCGGTGAAAATCGCGTATACGGTATTGGGATCGTAAGCGATCTTGCCCTTCGTAATGCCTTGCTGGATCACGCTCACCATGTCGGCGTCGGTCGGACTCGAAGAGGGTCCGGCAACATCAGTCCCGGTCGTCCAAAAGCCGGTGTATCCGACCTGATTGAGCACTCTCGCACCCGATCCGTCGTAGTACGTCGAGTTGATGTTGAAATACGGTGAACCTCCCAGACTCCGCAGAAACGATCCGACGAGCGTCGGATCCGCGCTCCCGGACCCCGTGCCCGTCGACTGTCCGCTGTAGATCGTACCTGTCCCCCAATAAATCGCGACGACTTTCGTGATGTTCGGGCTGGTGATGACTTTACCACCGTGATACAGGATGCCGCTGTTCGCGGATGGCTTGGCACCGTTCGACTTCGCGTAGAAATCCTTCATGTGAAAAAGGTGGCGCGAGTTGAATTCCTGTGCGCGTGAGGCGTTCGGCGATGCCTCGGACGACGGTGACGTCAGGCTGCCGGATTCGGAACAACCATTGATGACGAGTACCGCACACATGCTCGGAACCAGAGTGCGTAGAGCGAAGCGGAAACGGCTCATCGGTGATCTCCAGCTTGGTGGGGATGTGCTTTTCGGGAGGGTTCAACATGGACAGGAGCATGTGTCGCAGCCTCGGGCGAAGCCGGAGCGCTACGAGGAGGGAGCGGAATCATTCTACACCGCCACAGCCGCCGGCGCCACATGTTTGCGCTCCTGGGCTCCGGGGTGGCGAGAGGATTTCGTCGTCGCTGCTGCTAGTCGCGGTCGAGAGCTTTGATACTCTACGACGGCTGCGAGGAATGGCGACCACGAGTTGGAATATCGGCAGTCACTCTCACCAGTGGACGATTCGCTCGAACGCCGGCACGTGTGCCAGACGCACTCCCAGCGCGAACGCTGCGACAAGAGATGCCACGTAGATGGCCATGAGTGGCACGGAGAGATTGCGCCGAGCGAGCCAGCCTAGCGTCACCTTCTCTGGCTCGGCCGTGGGCACTCTCCCGAACGTGGGGTTCGATCGGTCGCGGGCAGCGGTTGTCATCCTTCGCTCGTGCGCGATCACCGAAGGGCCGTACTCGTCAGGATGAATCTGGACGTCGTGAACGAGCTCCTCGAGGAACGCGAGATTCTTCGCGACGACGTCGATCCAGCTTTCGTCCGGTCTCGGCTTGCGCTGCAGGCGTGCGAACTCGGAAGACGCCTTTTGCGACACGGATGCCACGAGGCGCTGCTCCGCACGAGCACGCCAGCGCGGAAATGAGCTTTCGATCTTCAACTGCCAAGCCGCCTGCTCGTACGTCTTGCTGAGTGCTACCAATTCCTGTCTGCACTCAACGACGGTTTCAATTGGCCTTGGCATTTGTCTCACTCGCATCGCGACAGGTCATTGCTGGTCGCAGGATGCACGATGCGGGCCCCAATCGGTGGGCGCGCGCCGTCGATAGCACAAGCGACCGCAACTGAGCAGAGTCGTAGCGCGCGGGGTCGCACGGCAGAGTTTCACGACCCCGCTTCAATTTCCTGTAAGACGGCTTCGATGCGGTACACCGATCCGCGCGGAGTGACCGCGCGGATCGTGATTGGGCGACGTCGGGCTAGTGGATCCGCACTTTGAGAATTTGACCCTGGCCAACAACGAGTGACAGCGGACCGAAGCCGACGTTCGACACGTAGAGATTGCCGTCCGGACCGAGCGTCATGCCGCTGGGGAGAAAGAGTCCATCGGCGATCA
>JBDTXL010000311.1:0-11355 GCA_040006195.1 Gemmatimonadota bacterium
GGGATATTCGTCGTGCCGGCGCCACCACACACCCTGCTCGTTCCGCCCCTTCGGCGCGCGGTCGAGCCACTGGTACATCCCCCAGATGCCGTCGACTCCGCGTGCATAGCTCGAATACGTGTGGTACACGACGCCGTCCTCGAGCACGAATGCGCTCACCCCCGGCCGCTCCCGCGTATAGGAGTTGGCATCGGTTCCGGCCATCGCGGCGAACTGCCTCACCGGCTCCGGTACCGCTGCCTCGTCCATCGCGTGGCCGCCGCGCTTGTAGTTGTACTCGATCAGCCCCTTTTGCTGCTGATCCTTCGTGAACGACACGTTGAAGTCGAAGTTGAACTCGCTGTCGCTCGATGACGCCCACGGGAACGTCCATCCCATCCGCTTCTCGAACTCGAGGAGCTTCGGCAGCGGCGCACGCGACACGGCCGAAAACGCGACGTCGTGATTCTCGAGATGCACGAAGATGCCGTTGAAGCCATCCGCGATCGACGAACACGATGGACAGCCCGCTTTGTAATCCGGGCCGAACATGAAATGGTAGACGAGCAGCTGTGAGCGCCCTCCGAACAGCTCCGCGAGCGAGACGTTCCCCCCGATCGTGTCGAAACGATAGTCCTTCTCGAGCTTCACCCACGGAAGCTCGCTGCGCTTCCGAGTGACTTGATCGCTCAGCCGCGTGAGCTCCTTCTCTTCCTCCAGAAGCTCGAGTCTCGCCGCCAGCCAGTCCTCGCGTGTTCCGGTGTCGTGCGTCGCTTTAGTCGTCATCGTTCGTCCCTCCAGTGATTGTCGAATGATCCTCGCGCCGCACTCGGCGCGACGTACTGCCTGTCGTTCGTGCGATAGATTAGTGCTGGACATTCACCCGGTGTGAGTGACAATCGTGACGGGATTCTGTTGGACTCGTTGATCACTGCCGCCGCGCGCGCCCTCGCGGCCGGCGATCCACTCAGCGCCCTCAACCACGTCGCCCTCCGCGACGATGCGCCCGCGCTCGCGCTCCGTGGAATAGCGATGGCACAGCTCGGCGATCTCGTTCGCGCGCGTGCACTCGTGCGACGCGCGGCGCGAGCATTTGGCCCGAGAGAGGCGGTCGCGCGCGCGAGATGTGTGGTGGCCGAGGCGGAGATCGCGCTCGTCTCACGCGAGCTCGGGTGGCCTTCGAAGCCGCTCGACGAGGCACGCGCGACGCTCGAGGCGCACGGTGATTTCGTGAACGCGGCGTATGCACGCTATCTGAACGTGCGCCGCCTTCTCCTCATTGGACATCTCGCCGATGCGGAGCGCGAGCTCGAGCAGCTCGACCCTGCGCTCTTGCCACCGGCCTTGCGCGCAGCGCACGAGCTCGCGGTTGCGGGAATAGCGCTTCGTCGCCTTCGCACGAAGGACGCGCGTGCGGCGCTCGCTCGTGCGGAGCGCGCGGCGCATGTCGCAGGAATTCCGGCACTCCGGGCGGAGGTGGAGAGCGCGTCGCTCGTGCTCGACAAACCCGCGGCGAGGCTCATCAGGAGTGGAGCGGCGCGACTTCTGCGCCTCGAAGAAGTCGAGTCGGTGCTCGAGTCGAAGACGCTCGTCGTCGACGCGTGTCGCAATGTCGTGCGCGAAAGGGAGAAGGTGATCTCACTCGCGAGCCGGCCCGTGCTCTTCGCCCTTGCACGCGTGCTCGCCGAGGCGTGGCCCGGGGATGTGTCGCGCGACGAGCTGCTCGCGCGCGCGTTCGGAGCGAAGCACGCCGACGAATCGCATCGCGCGCGACTGCGCGTCGAGATCGGCCGCCTTCGCCGGATGCTGCGCACGGTCGCGATCGTGAGTGCGACGAAGCGCGGCTTCGCGCTCGGGCCGAGCGGGGCCAGCGCGGTTGCCGTGCTCGCGTGGCCTGTGGATGAAGAGCACGGCGATGTGCTGGCCGTCCTCGCCGACGGCGAATCGTGGTCGAGCTCTGCGCTCGCCCTCGCGCTCGGCGCGAGCCAGCGCACCGTGCAGCGCGCGCTCGACTCCCTCGCGGAAGCGGGGAAGGTGCAGCCCTTCGGGCGTGGGCGAGCGCGCCGCTGGATGACGACACCGCTCCCGGGATTCACGACAATCTTGTTACTCCCGGCTCCACTGCCGACCGGATAGACTGCAGCCATGATCAAATCGAATGCAGAGATCGTCCGCGAGTACGGCCCCTTCCCGGGCGTCGACCAGGTGGGCGGCGTCACCTTCGACGGCGCGAACGTGTGGTTCGCGTCGGGCGAGCAGCTCAACGCGCTCGATCCAGCGAGCGGCACGACGGTGCGCGCGATCGAGGTCCCCGCGCATGCCGGGTCGGCGTTCGACGGGAAATATTTGTATCAGATCGCCGAGAAGCAGATTCGGAAGATCGATCCCGTAACCGGCCGCGTGCTCTCGACGATCCCGGCCCCGGGCGGCGGCGGCGATTCAGGGCTCGCGTGGGGTGAGGGAACGCTGTGGGTGGGGCAGCACCGCGAGCGAAAGATCCATCAGATCGACCCCGAGACCGGCGCGATCCTTCGCACCATCGAATCGAACCGTTTCGTCACCGGCGTGACCTGGGTCGACGGCGAGCTGTGGCATGCCACGTGGGAAGGAGACGAGAGTGACGTGAGGAGAATCGATCCCGAGAGCGGCGAAGTTCTCGAGCAGCTCGACATGCCGAAGGACAGCTTCGTCTCGGGGATGGAGTCCGATGGTGCGGATCGGTTCTACTGCGGGGGAGGAAAGAGCGGGAAGGTGCGGGCGATTCGGAGGCCGAGTCGCGCCTAGAGGTGATGCCGCGCGATGCGATGTTCTGGGCGAATGAGATGATGGCGCTCGCATCGCGCAACATCACTCTCGTGCGATGCTCGCCGCCATTCACTCCGCCGCCGTCATCGGCATCGAAGCCTACGATGTAACCGTCGAGGTCGACGCTGCGCAGGGGCTGCCGCAGTGGACCATCGTGGGGCTGCCGGCGGGAGCGGTGAAGGAGAGTCGAGAGCGTGTGGGCGCGGCGCTCGTGAACTCGGGCTTCGTAGTGCCGCCGAAGCGCTTCACGATCAACCTCGCCCCCGCCGATCGGCGCAAGGAAGGCACGGCCTTCGATCTCCCCATCGCGCTCGGCATCCTCGTCGCTACGGGGCAGCTGCGCGCGGAGTCCGTTGCGCAGATCGTCGCCGTGGGCGAGCTCGGACTCGACGGCACGCTGCGCGCGATGCGCGGCGCACTCCCGATCTCGCGGCGCGTCGCTCAACGTGCCACGCGCGAGTACGTGCCCACGCTCGTGCTCCCTCCGCCCAACGTCGACGAGGCGGCGCTCGTGCGCGCCACCGTGCTCGTGGCGCCCGACTCGCTACGCGAGCTCGTGGGCGCGCTGCGCCGAAATGCGCTCGCGCGCGCGGAGCCGCATTCTGCCCCGATCGTGGTACAGCGTGATCCATTGGACTTCGCCGATGTCGTGGGGCAGGGCACCGCCAAACGGGCGCTCGAGATCGCAGCCGCGGGCGGGCACAACGTCATCATGGTAGGCCCGCCCGGTGCAGGAAAAACGATGCTCGCGCGCAGACTGCCGAGCATCCTGCCCGCGCTCACCGAGGGCGAGGCGCTCGATGTCACGGCGATCCACTCCGTTGCCGGCGTGCTCGCACCGGGTGACCCGCGCGTGGTCGCGCGCCCATTCCGCGCACCGCACCACACGATCTCCGACGCTGGGCTGATCGGGGGCGGGAATCCGCCGCGCCCAGGTGAGGTGAGCCTCGCGCACCACGGAATTCTTTTTCTCGACGAGCTTCTCGAGTTCCGTCGCCACGTCGTCGAATCGCTGCGCCAGCCGATGGAAGATGGCCGCGTCGTCATCGCGCGCGCGGCGCTCGCGATCGCCTTTCCCGCGCGCTTCACACTGGTCGGCGCGATGAATCCGTGCCCCTGCGGCAATGCCGGCGACGGCGCGCACGCGTGCAGCTGCGCCGCTGCGGAGATCGCGAAGTACCGCGCGCGACTCTCTGGCCCGATGCGCGATCGCGTCGACATGCACGTACCTGTCGGCGCGCTCGCACTCGGCACATTGGCCGCCGGAGGCGAAGGCGAAGGCTCGGCGTCGATCCGCGGGCGCGTCGAGCTCGCCCGCGCGCGCCAGCTTCTGCGCTACGCGGAAAGCGGCGAGGTCGCTGTGAACGCACACGTCAGCGTGCGCGCGCTCCAGTCACTGGGCGGGCTCGCCACTGACGCGCGCGCACTGCTCACGAGCGCGGCGGAGCGGCTCCGCCTCACGGCGCGTGGATACCATCGCGTGCTCCGCGTCGCTCGCACGATCGCGGACCTCGATGCATCGTATGGAGTTGAGGCCCCGCACGTCGCGGAGGCGTTGCGCTATCGGACGACGGGCGAGGAAGCTCCGCCGTCGCACTTCACTTCGGCACCGGCTCCCTCAGCAGCGTAAGCGCGTGCTCCTCCGCTCGCATTTCTCGCCATTCGGGCAGTCTCTCGCGCCGCACTTTGCGCATCTGCTCCCGACGCGCCACATTCACCTCGCTGCGCGCGTTCGCCCTCGCGCCCCGCAGCCCCCACGTCGCCACGCCCCACCATGGAGCATCGCATGCTGTCGCCTCTTCGCTCGCTTGCAGCGCTTTCGCTGCTCGCCCTCGCCCCCTCGCTCTCCGCCGCGCAGGTCACCGCCATCAAAGCGGGGAAGCTCGTCGATACGGAGAAGGGAACGGTCGCGATCAATCAGATCATTATCGTGCGCGACGGCAAGATCGAGGCGGTCGGCCCATCGCTCGCGATTCCCGCGGGTGCGAAGGTCATCGACCTCTCGAACATGACCGTGCTCCCGGGTCTCATCGACAGCCACACGCACGAGGCCGACGGCGTGCTCCCCGAAGACAACGGCGATCCGCGTGCCGTGCTCTTCCACACGTCGTCCGAGATCGTTCTCGCGGCGATTCCGAGTGTGAAGGCCACCCTCATGGCCGGCTTCACGACCGTTCGCGACCTCGGCACCTATCGCGCCCTCAACGATGTCGCGCTCCGCGATGCGATCGCGCGCGGCGACATCCCGGGCCCGCGCATGTACGTTGCTGGCGCCTACATCACGATCACCGGCGGCGCCGGCGCGATGACCGGCGTGTCGCCCGACGTGATTCTTCCGTGGGACATGAAGTTCGGCGAGGCGAACAGCCCCGACGAAGTGCGCCAGAAGGTTCGGCTGCTTGCCGCGCAGGGCGTCAACGTCATCAAGGTGCTGTCCACCGGCGCGGTACTCACGCACGGCTCCAACACGAAGTCGCAGGAATTCACGCCTGCGGAGCTCACCGCCGCCGTGGAGGAGGCACACGCCTTCGGCCTCAAGGTCGCCGCACACGCGCACGGCGCCGATGGGATCAAGAATGCGATCCGCGCCGGCGTCGCGTCGATCGAGCACGGCACGTACATGGACGACGAAGCCATCCGGCTCATGAAAGAGCACGGCACCTTCTACTCGGCCACCCTCGATGTGCACGACTGCATCGTCGCGAAGCCGAACCAGCCCGCGGACTTCCTCTCGCACAACAAGGGAATCGCCGAGACCCACTACAACGCGTTCAGGAAAGCCGTGCAGTCCGGTGTGAAGATCGCGTTCTCCACCGACGTCCCCGTGTGTCCATACAAGGATGCCGGAAAGGAGTTCGCCTACATGGTGAAGTACGGGATGACGCCGATGCAGGCTATCCAGGCCGCGACGACGGGAGGCGCTGAGCTGATCGGCGTGCTCGACAAGGTCGGCTCGATCAGCAAGGGGAAGTACGCCGACATCATCGCGACGAATGGTGATCCCACGAAGGATGTCACGCAGCTCGAGCACGTGCAGTTCGTGATGAAGGACGGGAAGGTGTACAAGACGTCGGATGCGGCGGTGCCGGTTACGGATTGATTGGCCGCTGCCCCGCGCGTTCACTCATCATACATCCGGAGCCCCGCATGACCGCACGCGCTCGCGCGCTCATCACCCTCATGCTCTCCCTCGCGACCGCCTTTCCCACGCTCGCTCAGGTGACGGTAGTCAAGGCGGGGAAGCTGATCGACACCGACCGCGGCGCGGTCGCGTCGAACCAGATCATTCTCATTCGTGACGGGAAGATCGAGGACGTCGGGCCTTCGGTGAGCATCCCCGCAGGCGCACGTGTCATCGATCTATCGAAGATGACAGTGCTACCGGGACTCATCGACAACCACACGCATCTCTCCGATGGCGTCTTCGAGTCCGACGGCGACCCGCGCGTCGTGCTCTACCACACCAAGTCCGACGACGTGCTGGCGGCGATTCCGACTCTGCGCACGACGCTGATGTCGGGGTTCACGACGGTGCGCGATGTCGGCACCTATCGCGCGCTCAACGACGTGGGCATTCGCGATGCGATCGCGCGCGGCGACATCGTCGGCCCGCGCATGTACGTCGCTGGCGGATACATCACGATCACCGGGGGCGCGGGCTCGTTCTCTGGCGTCTCCCCCGACGTGCAGCTGCCGTGGGACATGCACTACGGCGAGGCCAACAGTCCCGACGAAGTTCGCCAGAAGGTCCGGCTGTTCGCCGCTGCCGGCGTGAACGAGATCAAGATTTTGTCGACCGGTGCGGTCCTCACGCACGGCAGCAACAAGCAGGCGCAGGAATTTACGCCGGCCGAGCTGGCGGCGGCGGTGGACGAGGCGCATTCGTTCGGCCTCAAGGTCGCCGCGCATGCGCACAATGCGATCGGCATCAAGAATGCGGTTCGAGCCGGAGTAGCATCGATCGAGCACGGCACCTATCTCGATGACGAGGCGGCACGTTTGATGAAGGAGCACGGCACTTTTCTCTCCGCGACGCTCGAGGTGCACGACTGCATCACCGGCAATCCCGCCACCCCCGTCGACTTTCAGCAGCACAACGACGGGATCGCCGACATTCACTATGCTGGCTTCAGGCGCGCAGTGTTGGCGGGCGTCAAAATCGCGTTCTCAACCGACGTGCCGGTGTGCCCTTACAAAGATGCGGCGAAGGAATTCTCGTACATGGTGAAATATGGAATGACGCCGATGCAGGCCATCCAGGCGGCGACTGTCGGCGGCGCTGAGTTGATCGGCGTGCTCGACAAGCTCGGGTCGATAAAGAAAGGAAAGCTCGCCGACATGATCGCCGTGTCCGGCGATCCGACGCACGACGTGAAGATTCTTGAAAACGTCGAATTCGTCATGAAGGAGGGGACGGTATATAAGAACGCCACCGTGGTCCCGGACGTTCAATAGCCTCTGCTCCCCTACGCACGATTGCTAAAGATTCCGACAGCGGTCGTCGCGCCCGAATGCTCGATTGCGGAGTCAGCCCATCTCTTCGTTCCTGAGGAGCGCACGACAGTGCGCAATGACGCGCTTCGAAACCGCTGGGAGGAAAAACCGGTGCAGACCGCGCGCCGCTAGAATCCCGAGATGACGCGAACGTCGGTGGACACGCACCGCCGCGCCTCGGTGACCGTGCTGTCGGGCGGCAGACATCCATGCACCGTCGCCCGGCCCACCGCCTTCGCCCTGTACAGCGTGGTGAGCACGAGCTTCGCGTGCGGAGCGAGATTCAGCGAGTCGTTCGACGTAAAGAACACATCTCCGCGCTGATACTCGAGTACCGACGCAGTAGGCGTGACGGAAATCTCCAGCGCGTATCCGATGCCGTGGGGCAGCCCGTACGAGTGATGGTACGCCACGTCTCCCACGTTCTCGATCACCCACTGCGCGCTGATGAACTCTCCGACGTTCGCCGAGCTGGTCGACACGCTCACCGTCGAAGTGATCAGCGCCTCGTGGAAGGCGGGCTCCGTGCTCGAGGAGCATCCGCCGAGCGCGATCAGGGTGAGCAGTGCTCGAGCAACGAAGCCAGCGCAGCGGGTGAGCGGCATCGGCGGTCTCCACGAGAGATGATGCGCCGCACGACGAAGCAACGACTATCGACCGGGACGACGGTGAAGTCAAGCTACGTGCGGAAGATGAAGTACACCGCTCCCGCCACGCACAGCGCTGCCCGCAGGTAATTGAGCTTTACCGGCTCGCGCATGTACAGAGCGGCGAACGGCACGAACGCCGCCAGACGATCACTGGCATGGAGATTCCCAATGGAGGTGTGACAGAACGCATTGGCGCGAGCGGGTAATATAGAAGAATCTCTTTTCGTGCTTTGCGCCGCCAACCCAGCATCGGGATCAGTCGTGCAGTCTCGCATCACCAGCCGCTCCGCCCGCTTCGCTCGCGCGCCACGTCTCGCCTTGCTTCTCACCTTCGTCGTCGCCGCCGATCTCGCAGCCCGCCGGGCGCATGATCCGATCATCGTGATCGCCCCAGCCGTTCGCGACTCGCTCAACAGCACCTGGTCGCAGGCCAATCGCCATTGGGACGAGATCGCCGATCAGAACATGCTCACCCAGGCGCTCGGCACGGGTGGCCGCCCAACTCAAAAGGAATACCTCGGCTGCCTCATAGGCGACTCCAACGCCGACACGTTCCACGTGATCGGCATCGTGCCCGCACACGACATGAAGCGCTTTCAGTTCGCTGTGACCGGCAGCTGCGACAGTACGCCGGGCGTCATCGGCACCTTTCACACGCACCCCTATCGCGCGGCGCCAGCAGGCTCGGCGCCGCTCAAGGAGCCGGGGCTCTCGAAGCAGGACCTCATGACCTTCATGGGCGGCACCGACCGCGCGCTCATCGTCGTGTGGGACGTCGATTCTCTCGACGTCGCGCTCCGCTCGAGCGACGGACGCGTAGTGCACCCAGCGCTGCTCCTCACGCGCTGATACTTCCCCCGCTCCCCCTCGCGGCTACGTTTCACTCCATGAGCTCCCCTCAACTTCTCGACTCTCCGAGCGCAGCGCTCGAGCGCGAGAACAAGCTCATCTCGTGGCTCCGCGCGCACGACTCCCTGCTGCTCGGGTTCAGCGGCGGAGTCGACTCCGCCTACCTCGCCTGCGTCGCCATCGAGGCCGTCGGCCCCGAGCGCTTTCTCGCCGTCATCGGGCGCAGCGCGTCCTACCCAGCCGAGCAGTGGCGCGCTGCACGTGACGTCGCGTCTCGCGCGGGACTAACGGTGCTCGAGGTAGACACGCACGAGATGGATGACGCGCGCTACGTCGCCAATCCCACCAACCGCTGCTACTTCTGCAAGTCGGAGCTCTGGACCGTGCTCGAGCGCGTGCGCGCCCATCGCGGAATCGCGACGATCATCGACGGCACCAACGCCGACGATCTCTCCGACCATCGTCCAGGCAAGTTGGCTGCGAGCGAGAACAGCGTTCGCTCCCCGCTCGCCGAGCTCGGATTCACCAAGGCCGACATTCGCGAGCGCTCCCGCGCGCGCGGGATTCCAACATGGTCGCAGCCGTCGTCGCCGTGTCTCTCGTCGCGCCTTCCGTACGGCACGCCGGTCACGGTCACGCGGCTCGCGTCCGTCGAGCGCGCGGAGCGTTCGCTGCGAGAGCTCGGCATGTCGGGCAACCTGCGCGTGCGTCATCACGGCGACACCGCGCGCATCGAGATGGATCTCGCCGAGCTCTCCCGCTGGAGCGATCCCAATCGCGCCACGGAGATCCTGGCCGCGGTGTGCGCGGCGGGATTCGTCAGCGCCGTGCTCGATCCCCGCGGTTTTCGCTCGGGCTCCCTGAACGTGCTCGCAGGCGTCGTCCCCGATCTCGGATCCAGTGCGCCTCTTTCTGGCTCTTGAGCTGGGCTCGCGCGAGCGGCGCGCCATCTGCCAGGCGATCGCGCCGATGAAGGAGGCCGCCCCCGAGGCGAGCTGGGTTCGCGAGGAGAATCTCCACCTCTCGATCAAGTTCTTCGGCGAGCAGCCCGACACTGCCCCCGCCGAGCTGGAGAAGATTCTCGCCGGAATCGCCGCTGCGCAGCCGCCGCTCGATCTCCGTATCAGCGGCCTCGGCGCCTTCCCGAACCTTCGGACGCCGCGTGTCGTATGGATGGGTGTGCAACACGATCCGAGGCTCGAGCTGATGCACCACGATGTGGAGGCGACGTGTGCAGCGCACGGCTTCGCGCTCGACGCGCGCGCCTTTCGGCCGCACATCACTCTCGCGCGCGTGCGCGATGAGATGCCACTCGCCAATGCACGAGCGCTCGCCATCGCAGCGCGTGCAGTGGGGTACAAGGGAGTGCAGCAGGTCACCGAGCTCTCGCTGCTCGAGAGCACGCTCACGCCGGCCGGTTCGCGCTACGCGAAAGTCGCGTCGATTCCATTGGGAGGTGCGTAGGCCATGGGGGGATGCTTCAAGTCGATCGGATGTCTCGTTGTGGCGATCGCTGTCGCCACGGGCGCGTGGTTCACGCGCGATTACTGGACACCCTATCTGCACCGCATCACGCAGCCGATCCCGGCAGTGCCCGCGCACGCCGCCAATCAGTGGCAGCCCGCGACTCCCGCCGGCGCCGCGCGCGCGCGGGCGATCATCGAGCGGCTCGGCTCGCGCAACGGCCCCGTTTACGGCAACGTCGAGGCGGGCGATCTCGTCGCCTTCATCTTCCAGCAGCTATCGCATCAGCTCCCCGAATCCGCGCGCGATGTCGAGGCGATGGTGAGCGGCGATCAGCTCCTCGTGCGCTGCTCGCTCAACCCGCGCGATCTCGGCGATCTCTCATCGCTCGGACCGCTCTCCCGGGTGCTCGGCGATCGCGAGCAGGTGGAGTTCGGGGGAACGCTCGACATCGTGAAGCTCGGCCTCGCCGAGTATCGCGTGCAGTCGTTCCGCATTCATGACTTCTCACTCCCGCGCGCGATGATGCCGCGCCTGATCAAGAGCTACTCCAAGGGCGCGCGCCCGCCCGGCCTCTCAGACGACGCGCTCGCGCTGACCACCCCCGTGCACATTGGCGACGTGCGGATCAACAAGGGACAGGTCACTCTCTACAAGGTGGTCCGGTGAGCCCGAAGATCCTCGTCGCCGACGACGAGAAGGGCATTCGCGCCGCGCTCGGACAGCTCCTCGAGTATGACGGCTACGAGGTGCATTCGGTGCAGAACGCCGTGGACGCTATCGCCGAGTACGAGAAGTGGCATCCGGATCTCGTCTTCATGGACGTGAAGATGGGCGGCATCGATGGGCTCGAGGCGCTCAAGCGCATTCGCGTCATCGATCCCGCGGCGATCGTCGTGATGATCAGCGGACACGGAACCATTCAGACCGCCGTCGAGGCGACGCAGCTCGGCGCCTACGACTTTCTCGAGAAGCCGCTCGACACCGACCGCATTCAGGTCACGCTGCGCAACGCGCTCCAGCACGTGGTTTTGCGCGAGGAAAACTCGCGCCTGCGCCAGAGCATCGAGTCGCGCTACGAGATCGTCGGCAAGTCGTTCGCGATCCGCTCGCT
>JBDTXL010000312.1:0-3431 GCA_040006195.1 Gemmatimonadota bacterium
CAGTCGCACACGCTGGTGGAGAACGTCGCCGTGTATGGATCGGTGTGGCTCACCGCGGTGATCTGCTGGCTGACGCTGCGCGCTGGTGACCGGCTCGTGAGCCTGATGGGACAGACGGGGATCCGCGTCATGACGCGGATCATGGGGCTGTTGCTCGCCGCGGTCGCGACGCAATTCGTGATCACCGGTGCGCGCGAGGCGCTGAACCTCTAGCTCGCTACAGCTCCATCATCGTGCGCGGGCGATGGCGCGCGGGGGGCGGCGGCACCGGGCGCGGAAGATCGGCGCTGCCCGCGATCGCGAGCGAGCGCGGCGTGCGCGGCGTCGTGCGCACGAGTCCATCGTGAATCTCCATCGCGCGCTCGCGACGCCCGCGCTCGACCTTCGGCTGCCTCCGCGCCTTCCGCTTCGCGATGCGCGCCAGTGCTCGGCGCAGCACGGCGAGCGATGCGCGAGGGACCAACTCACCGCTCGCATTCGCGTAACGCGGGATCGATGCGGGCGCGCGCGAGACGACGGGGCGTTTGCGCGGAGCGGAAATCACGGCGTGTTCGGTGGACGTGACCTCCGCGGGTAGCGCGACCTCGATCTCGAGGGGCTTCGCGTCGATGCGCTCGACATCGATGCTCTCGACGCCGATGACGTCGACACCCGTGACATCGATCTCGATTGCCAGTTCTTCCGGCGCAGGCGCAGAATCCGCCGCGAGATGCACCTCGAGCGCTGCCGGCTCCTCGGCGCTGTCGACGCTGCCCATGTGGAGCTCGCACAGCTCGACCAGCGACTGCGTCACGTCGACGTGCAGTGACTGGTCGATGACATGCGTTCGCGCACGCGGCGGCTCGAGGGTCAGCAGCCCGGCGCGCACATTGCCGCGCATGGCGTGCTCGCCGGCGCCGGCGCAGGCGCAGCCGAGCGGCACAGCGATGTCGAGGAGCGCCGGCGTCTGCTCGATGAGCTGCTGCGTGAGCTCGAGCACGACATCGTCACCCGTCACCTCGATGAACGTGCGTCCGGCGGCGCGCTCGACGTGGTCTCGCGTGGGAACGCCGCCAGGGAGTGAGTAGAAGCGCCGGCGATCGAGCGGGACCAGGGCGTCGAAGTGATTGGGCTGTGCGCCGAGCACGATTGCGCGCTCGGCGAATGCCTCGAGAAGCTCGGCGGGCGTGATGCGCGCGTCGATCGAATCGTCTGCGGCGCCGGGGCACGCGCCCGCATAGCTGATGTGCAACGCCTGGCCGCTGAAAGCCGCGCGGATGTAGCGCGCGGTCGCTACCGGCGGCGAGACGAAGGTGAGCATGAACGGCTCGAGCATCATGCTGGCACGCGTCAGCCGTTCAGTGACGAGGGGGCAGCTGCACATTACCGCCGCCTGATGCTCGTATTCAGCTAGCTGATCAAGACAGCTCCGAGCGATGAGCTCGTCGCCCCAGGTGGCGGGGGCGGCCAGCTGGAAGCCGAGCTGGTGGCATGCGTGCGCGAGCTGAACCGGCGAGGCTGGCAGAGCTGCCAGCACGGCGTCGGCGCCGAGGATGATGAACGGCGTCCCGTCTTCCGTCAGCACGCGCGAAATGCTCGACATTGGGTGGAGATCATGAGTTGGGAAGCCGCTGTGCCCGCTCACTTTACGGCCCGTACATTGCTTGACTACGCTATGACATGCGGCATGCTTGCCGACGTGCCTTGTTCAGCAAATCGGGTGTCCCATGGCATCGACCGTCCTCATGAAAGAAATAACACGGGTGCCTCGCGAGCAACGGGATCATATTGCCGCATACGGCGCCCGGACGTCTTGGCCCTCTGGATTCACGATCTACGAGCAGGGAACGGCCGCTGACGGGATCTTTTTGGTGCTTCGGGGACAGGTCGTGCTGCGCAATCAGGTGGGCGCCGGCCGGAGCTTCGTTCCGTGGGTGGCGACTTGTGGCGAGACGTTCGGTGGCGAAGGGCTCGAGGGATCAGCTGTTTACGCGAGCCAGGCCCGCGCCGAAGAAGAGAGCGAGACGCTGCACCTCAGCTCAGCGCGCTTCAGCTCCATGCTTCGCGAGCAACCAGCCACCGCACTGATCCTTTTGCGGCAGATCATGGCCGAGCGGACGGCGCTTCTGGTGAAGTTCGGTCAGCATGCGATGCTGACGGTGGAGCAACGGCTGATCGCGTCGCTCGTGCGCCTCGCGCAGAGCCACGACCGGCGAGCGGCCGCGGCCGCTCCGCCCGTATCTCGGCGCCTGCTCGGCGAGCTCGTTGGCGCGACGCGCGAATCAATCTCGCTGGTGCTGGGTCGGTTGTGCGCGGAGGGGCTCGTGCGGCGCGAGGGCGGCGGACTGTATATCTCGGATCTGGACAAGCTCGTTGCGCGTCTCGCACCTGCCGCTCGCACATCGCTCGGCAATTTCGACGAGGGTGCGATCTCGCCGCCCGAGATCAGGCGCGAGGCCTGATCGACCGTGCTTCGTCGCGCGCTTCACGGAGTTGAGGTGCGTCGTTAGCCTTCACGCGTGACTGCCTCCGCGAGCATCGCCACCGTACGTGTCCCCGCCTCCGCCGCAAATGTGGGCGGAGGCTTCGACTGCGTGGGTATCGCGGTGGACAGGTGGCTCACCGTTTCGGTGCGGCAGGGGGCTCAGGGCGAGCAGGCAGAGCCCATGTTCGTGCGCGAGGGGACGCTGACATCGCTTGGCACGCGCGACACGCAGGACGCGATCTACATCGCTTTTCGTGCGGCGGCGGGAGCGAAGAAGATCGCGGTGCCGGAGCGGTTGCGCTTCCACGCGACGTCGGAAATTCCGGTTGGTCGGGGGCTCGGGTCGTCTGCGGCAGCGTTCGTTGCCGGGGCGGCGCTCGCGAGCGAGATGCTCAAGCTCGGGCTCGACAAGTTCGGGATCGCGGAGGTGGGGACGGCTCTGGAGGGGCATCCGGATAACGTGTGCCCCTCGGTGTTCGGCGGGGCGACGCTGGCGCTCACGCATGCGGGGAAGGTGATCGTGTCGCCACTCGACGTGCATGCGTCGCTGGCATTCGTGTTTGCCGTACCGGAGTTCGTGCTTGAGACGAAGCGCGCGCGGGCCGCGCTGCCGAATGTGGTGCCGCATGTGACGGCGGTGAGCGCGGCGGCGAAGGGTGCGGCGCTGGTGCGCGGATTGGCGGTTGCGGATGAGGATATGCTCGCGGCTGCGCTCGACGATGTGCTGCACATTCCGCATCGGCGGCGTCTGGTGCGGGGCTACGACGCGGTGGCGGCGGCGGCGATCGAAGCGGGCGCGATCGGGGCGACGCTCAGTGGTGCGGGCTCATCCATGCTGGCGGTGACGAAAACGGAGAAGGCGGACGCGGTGGGTGCGGCGATGGCTCGTGCGTGGCAACTGACGGGGGTGAGCGCGGTGGCGTTCACGAGCGCGCAGCGAGTGAAGGGCTTCCACGTCGTACCTTGA
>JBDTXL010000313.1:0-3433 GCA_040006195.1 Gemmatimonadota bacterium
CCGCGAGCGCATCGGAGCTCGTCGCCGGCGCGCTGCAGGATCACGATCGCGCGCTCATCGTCGGACACACGACGTTCGGGAAGTCGCTCCTCATGCGCCGCTTTCCAGTGGCGGATGGCTCGATGATCATGCTCGTCGTGGGTCACGTGCGTACGCCGTGCGGGCGCATCATCCAGCGTCAGTATCACGGCGTCACGCTGCACGACTACTACCGGCTTGCGGGCGCCGATCGCGACACGGTGAATCGTCCGTCGTGCAAGACGGACGGCGGACGTACGGTGTACGGCGGCGGCGGGATCGTTCCCGACATGCGGCTCCCTGAGGGCGGCGACGCGCCTGCGTGGCTCGCGCGCTCCGCCGAGGATGATCTCGTGCTCAAGTGGACGGGCGCGTGGGTGACGGCCAACGCCGCATCACTCACATCGCTCGACGCGCTCGCTGCGAGCCCGAAGCTGCCCGCCGTCGCGCTAGCGGACTTTCGCACCTACGCGCTCAAGGACGGCATCACGATTCCCGCCGATCCGGAGAGCGAGAGGATGCTAGAGATCGTGCTCGTGCGTGCGGTCGCTGCCACGAAGTTCGGCGACGAGGGCTACTACCGGATTTCGGCGGTCACGAGCAGTGAAGTTGCCGCGGCGCGTGGCGCATTTGGAAAGGCGCAGTCCATACTCGCCACGCGCTGAGCAACACGATCAGCTGATGTGAATCTGCTGGATCATCCCGTGCGTGAAGTGCGGCTTGCCGTCCTTCGCGTCAGGGAGGAAGCAGATGAGTGCGTAGTCGCCAGGCGTGAAGTCGGCGGTGACGTACGCCGTGCTTCCCTTCTGCATGGCAGGAACTCCACCAATCGGCTCGCCGGGCGGCGGGCCGACGGGTTTGGCGACCCACTCGGGAACGTCGGCGGCCTTTTTGCCGGGCGACAGGCGAACCAATTGCATTTCATGCGACTGCGTGCCCTTGCTGTCAATGCGAATCGTGTGCTTTCCCGAGGTGATGGGTGTCGAGAGCGTGAACGTGTAGTCGCTAAGCGTCAGGATGACGTCTGGCGCGGGCGCGGCAGCATCGGCACCGCTGCTCGCTGCAACGGTGAGCGATCGCAGCATTCCCTTGGCAAAGTGCGGCATCCCATCGGCCGAGGGGATGAAACAGATCAATGCATAATTGCCGGGCTCCAGCTTTTCCGTCGTCGATGCCATCCCGCCGCCGGGGTGCGGCGCATTCACCCCTCCATAGTCCACCCACCACGCCGGTGGTGGACCCTGGGTCTTCAGCGTCTGCTGGACATCGGCGAGCGTCTTCCCGTCGTTCAGCTTGACGAAGGCGACGTGGTGCGGCTCCGACCCGTTGTCGACGAGATGCACCGTCGTCATCCCGGCTGGCACCTCATCGGGCGCGTCGAATTTGTAATCCGACGCGACGATGGTCATCTGATGCGGCACCTCGGCGACGACCGGCTTCGCCGCGGAGTCAGGCACCGCCGCACTCTTCGACGCATCCTTGGTGGCGCACGCCGCGACGAGCACGACGAAGGGCAGCAGTGTGAGCGACCGCGAATCGATTAGCGACATGGTGCAACCTCGGTTGGAGTGGGGCTAATCTGTCGTACCAGAGGTCGCCCGTCCAGCGGACCACCGTGAATATGTGCCGAGCACGCGCAGCGACTCGGTCACGCCGCGCAGCTCGCCGATCGCCGCATCGAGAAGTGGGTCGCCAGCCGCATGATCGAGTTCGAGAAAAAAGTGGTAGTGCCACGGCTCATCGGCTGGCCTCGACTCGAGCTTGCTCATGTTGATCGTGTGGCGAGCCAGCGGCTCGAGCACGCGCAGCAGCGAGCCCGGAACATTTGGAGTCGTGACGAGCAGCGCTGTTCGCGCGCTCACGCCCTTCTCGAGCGCGCGCGGCGTCCGCGACACCATCAGGAATCGCGTCTGGTTGTCCAAGCGATCCTCCACATCGGTTGCCAGAATCTCGAGATCGTAGCGCGCCGCGGCGTGGCGCCCAGCGATCGCGGCCGCGCGCACGTCACCGCGCGATGCGACATCGCGCGCCGCCCCAGCCGTATCGTACGCCGCGCGCACCGCGATCGACGCATGCGCGCGCAGCCATCGCGTGCACTGCGCGAGCGCCACGGGATGACTCTCTATCGTGGTAAGCGCGTCCACCGTCGCGCCGCGCGGCGCCATCACACAGTGATGAATCTCCACCACCGTCTCGGCCACCACGTGCAGTGACTCGCACGACTTGAGCGCATCGTAGCTGCCGACGACCGACCCCGCGAGCGTGTTCTCGATCGGCAGCATTCCTGCATCGACGTCGCCGCCGTCCACCGCCTGGGCGACGTCGATGAAATCCCTGCAAGGCACCGCCTCCGCGCGCGCGTCGATGTTGCGGATCGCCTCCTCGCTGAAGGCGCCGAGCTCCCCCTGGAATGCGATGCGCGCGCTATGCGTCACGCGCGCTCGTGCGACGGCGCGTGCATCGTGCGGCCAGCGGCCTCCGCGAACGGAGCGATGCGCGTCATCACGTCGATGAAGGCAGCGAAGTCGAGCGACTGATCGCCATCGGAGCGTGCGTCTTCCGGATGCGGATGCACCTCGATGATGAGTCCATCGGCGCCCGCCGCGATCGCCGCGAACGACAGCGGCGCGACGAGCGCCGATCGCCCGCCCGCATGACTCGGATCGACGATGACCGGGAGATGCGTTTCCTCCTTCAGCACCGGAATTGCCGCGACATCGAGCGTGTTGCGAGTAGCCGTCTCGAAGGTGCGAATGCCGCGCTCACACAGCACCACATCCTGATTCCCGCTCGCCATCACGTACTCGGCCGCCATCAGCAGCTCCTTGATCGTGGCGGAGAGTCCGCGCTTCAACAGCACGGGTTTCTTCGTGCGGCCGACTTCGGCGAGCAGCGCGAAGTTCTGCATGTTGCGCGCGCCGATCTGCAGCATGTCCGCGTAGCGGCACACGGTGTCGACCTGCCGCGTGTCCATCACCTCGGTGACGATCGGCAGTCCCGTCTCGGAGCGCGTGGCGGCGAGGAGCTCGAGCGCAGCCTCACCCATTCCCTGAAATGCATACGGAGACGTTCGTGGCTTGTATGCGCCGCCACGAAGCAGCGTCGCGCCCGCAGCCTTCACTGCGATCGCGGTCTCGAGGAGCATCTCGCCGCCCTCGACGGAGCACGGTCCCGCGATCACCTGAATCGCGCGTCCGCCAAAGGCGACTCCCGGCGCTACTCGTACGACGGTCGGCTCATCGGGATGTCCGAACTCGCGCGACGCGAGCTTGTACGGGCGAAGGATCGGCGTGACGCTCTCGACGCCGGCGAGTGCGAGCAGCGGAATCTCCGAGAGCGCGGCGTCGTCGCCGACGCAGCCGATCACGACGCGGTGCGAGCCGCGCGTGATGTGTGTCTTGAGCCCGAGCGACTC
>JBDTXL010000314.1:0-1953 GCA_040006195.1 Gemmatimonadota bacterium
CCGATTCGACGATGGCGCAGCTGATGCAGCGCACCGGCTACACGATCACGCGCTACCAGAGCAAGGACGCCCAGCTGAACTCGGGACGGCACGAGCTCCGGCTCTCGGGGAAGGCGGTCGTCGAGCGTGTGCAGACGACGCTCGTCGCCGACACGATCCTCTACAATGACTCGCTCCGGATCATGCGTGCGACCGCGCCGCTCGAGGACACCATCTATCTCCGCGATCCGTCGCAGGGCACTGCCGATCTGCTCGCGCAGGGACGTCTCGAGTACGATCTCCGCCGCCACTTCGGGCTCGTCAATCGGCTGAGCACATCGTCGGCGCAGAACGGACAGACGTGGTACATCTACGGCCACGCGGCTGCGGTGAAGGGCGACACGACGGGGAAGGGGCACAGCATCTCGTATGCCGAAGATGCGTCGATCACGAGCTGCGATCTGCCCGAGCCGCACTACCACTTCCAGTCGTCGGAGGTGAAGATCATCAGCAAGTCGCTTCTCGTCGCGCGCCCGGCGGTGCTCTACGTCGCCGACATCCCGGTGCTCTGGCTCCCGTTCATCTTCCAGGACATGCGCTCCGGCCGGCGGAGCGGGATCATCCCGCCGCGCTTCGGGATCACGGACATCGTGCGCACCTCACCCGACTACGTGCGATCCGTCGAGAACCTCGGCTACTACTTCAACATCAACGATTACATGGATGCGCTGGTCTCCTACGACTGGCGCAGCGGCACGAGCGACCGGACGGGGGACTTCGGCTACAACAAGTTCAATGGCGAATACCGCTACCGGTGGCTCAACCGCTTCGTGAGCGGCGGCATACGCGCGAGCTACTGGACGTACAGCAACGGGGATCGCACGATCGGATTCAACTGGGCGCACTCGCAGCAATTCTCGCAGTCGAGCAGCCTGAACATGAATCTGAACTACACGAGCAACACCACCGTCTATCAGCAGGACGCGCTCACGGTCGCGCAGGCGCTCGCCGCGATCTCCTCGCAGCTCAACCTCACGCAGAAGCTCGGGCCATTCAACGTGACCGCGGGTGGCTCGCGCTCGCAGTACGCGGGTCGTGATCTCGTCAATCAGGACTTCCCGAACGTCTCGGTGACGGCGCAGCCGATCAACATCGCATCGTGGCTTGCGTGGACGCCAACACTTTCCTTCGACAACAATCAGGCGTTCAATCTCGACAACAGCGCGGTGTTCCGGTACAGCACCTTGCCGGGTGGTGGCCTCGACAGCACCAAGGTCAAGGCGAACACACGCACGACGACGGCGAACTTTCAGACGCCGCTCCGCATCGGACGCTTCGTGCTGAGCAACTCGTTTCGCTACAGCGATCAGCTCAACGACCTTCCGACCACGGTCACGCAGTTCGACTTCCTCACCGGCGTTCAGACCGGCTCGCGCACCTACGCGAGCTTCCGGAAGACGCAGCTCGACTGGGACACGCAGTTCTCGCTGCCGGGAATCCTGCAGGGGACATGGAACGTCGCGCCCTTCGTCTCGCTCACCAACGCCGACGGCAGCTACGCGTATCTCGTGCGCACCACGCTCACGAACGGCGCCTGGGTCTCGCAATCGAAGCGCGTCCAGACCGGCATCTCGGCGTCGCCGACCTTCTTCGCGTTCTTCCCCGGCTTCGGGCCGTTCTCGCGGCTCCGTCAATCGATTCAGCCGCGCATGTCGTTCGCCTACGCACCGTCCGCGGATGTGAGCGACGAGTTCCTCACCGCGACCGGCCGCACGCGCTCCGGCTACCTCGGCGGACTCCGACAGGAGACGCTGCAGTTCCAGTTCAACCAGACGCTCGAGGCGAAGCTGCACTCGAAGACGGACACGACGCCGGAGGCGGGCGACAAGATCCGGCTGCTCACGATCAACTCGTCGCCCATCGACTACGACTTCGTCGTCGCCGCGCGCACGCATCGCTTCGGCGTCACGAGCA
>JBDTXL010000315.1:0-2196 GCA_040006195.1 Gemmatimonadota bacterium
TGCGGATCAAGGAGCTGATCGAGGATCCGGCGGCGATGCTCGTCGAGTGATCGCCCGCATCCTGCTGCCGTCATGACCGACAATCTCGAACCTGATGTCCTGATCATTGGCGGCGGCCCCGGTGGCTACGTGGCGGCCATCCGCGCCGCGCAGCTCGGGCTCAGCACCGTGTGCGTCGAGCGCGATGCCACCCTCGGCGGCACTTGCGTCAATGTCGGCTGCATTCCGAGCAAGGCGCTGCTGGAGTCGTCGCATCACTACGAATTCGCGCGCGACCGCGCGTCTGCACATGGCGTGATGATGGGCGACGTGAAGCTGGATCTGGGCGTGATGCAGAAGCGGAAGACGAGCGTCGTGGCGCAGAACACGCGCGGGATCGAGTTCCTGTTCAGGAAGAACGGGATTGCGTGGGCGAAGGGGAGCGCGACGCTGCTCGCGGGGAATGCGGTCGAGGTGCGGGGGGCGCCCCCCGAAACCAATGTCGTCACGTACAAGCCCAAGTCCGTCATCATTGCGACGGGCTCCGTACCCGTCGCACTCCCCTTCCTCCCCTTCGACGAAGATCGCGTGCTTTCCAACACCGGCGCGCTCGCACTCCCCGACGTGCCCGAGCGATTAATCGTCATCGGCGGCGGCGTGATCGGAGTCGAGCTTGGATCCGTGTGGCGGAGGCTTGGCTCCAAAGTCACGATCATCGAGCTGCTCCCGTCGATCCTTGCCGGCTACGACGCCGAGCTCGCGCGCGAGGCGGAGAAGACGTTCAGAAAGCAGGGGCTCGAGATCCGCACCGGTACGAAGGTCACCGGCGCGCGGCGCGAGGGCGATCGCATGCTCGTCGACGTCGAAAAGGATGGCGCAAAGGAGACGCTCGAGGCCGATCGCGTGCTCGTCTCCGTCGGCAGACAGCCCTCGCTCTCCGGCATCGATGCGAACGCGCTCGGTCTCGCGCTCGGGCCGCGCGGGGAGATCGCCGTCGACGATCAGATGCGCACCAACCTCCCGGGCGTATATGCGATCGGCGACGCCGTTGGCGGGCTGCTGCTCGCGCACAAGGCAGAGGACGAGGGGATCATCGCGGTCGAGGTCATCGCGGGACAAAAGTCGCACATGCACTACAACGCGATCCCCGCGATCGTCTACACCACGCCGGAAGTCGCGGCCGTGGGGCTCACCGAGGAGCAGGTCAAAGAGAGCGGACGCGCGTACAAGCTCGGGAGCTTTCCCTATAGCGCGAACGCGCGCGCGCGAACGGCCGGCGATGCCACGGGCTTCGTGAAGCTCATCGCCGACGCGGAGACGGATCAGCTGCTCGGTGCACACATCATTGGGCCGTCGGCATCGGAGCTGCTCGCTGAACTCACGCTCACGCTGGAGTTCGGCGGCTCGAGCGAGGACATTGCGCGCACCGTCCATCCGCATCCCACGCTCAGCGAGACGACTCGCGAGGCGGCGCTCGCCGTGCTTGGACGCGCGATCCACTTCTAAGGCGAGCGTGACGTGAGCGGCTGGCGAGAGATCGTTCCCATATCGGGCACGCTGCTGCCGCAGGCGGTTCTCCTTCTCGAGCGCGTGCTCTCGGGCACCCCGTACCTCGACGGCGCCGTCGAGACACTTGCCTCGGCCGTGCAGTCACCAGGCGCGGGCGGACGTGCAATGGGGACGATCGTGGATGAACATCTCGAGAGCGTGATCGTATTCGGATTTTTCGGTGGCGCCCATGGCGCAGGACGATTGAATCTCACAGTGGTCGAGCCCGAGGCGCGCCGCGCACGCATGGGATGGCTGCTCGTGGAGGATGCGATCGATCAGCTACGGCATCACGGCGCGCGCTTCGTGCTGGCCGAGCTTCCTGATGATCCGCGCGCGCTCATTGGCGCGCGCGAGTTTCTCGAATCGATGCGTTTTCGCGAGGAGAGCCGCGTCGAGAATTTCTATCGCGACGGCATCGCGCTTTCGTTCATGCGCCGCGACCTCGGCGCTGAATAGCGGACACACGAAGGGGGAGGAGCTCTCGCCCCTCCCCCTCCACTTCATTCAGCCTAGAACTGGCTGGGGCGATCCCAGTGCGGCGGTGTCTTCGCTGGGCGGCTCGTTGGCACACCCATGCGCGTGCTGTCGAGCGGCGACACGTTCATCGACGAGTCCGTGCGCGTACGAGTCGCGCGGCTCGTGTCGGAGATCGTCGTCTTCTTCTTC
>JBDTXL010000316.1:0-8434 GCA_040006195.1 Gemmatimonadota bacterium
CCCCACACACGCGCGATGCGGCTGGTGAGCTCGTCGAGGGAGCAGTACTCCTCGCCAGCTATGATGAACGATTCGCCGACCGCATCGGGGTGCGACGCGGCGAGCCGCATCCCGTCGATCAGATCGCGCACGTGCACCATGTGGAAGAGCGTGCGCCCGTCACCGAGCATGACGAAGCGCCGCCTGGCGATCGGGCGGAACAGCTTGAGGAGCCGCATGTCGCCGGGCCCGTAGATTCCCGCCGGCCGGATCACCGTGAGCGGGAAGTTGTGCTCGAGCTGGAAGGCGGTCGCGAGCCGCTCGGCTTCGCTCTTGGTCGCCTGGTACACGTCACCCGGCGTATGCGGGGCGGTCTCGTCGGCCGGCGGGTGCTCGATGTGCCCATGCACGCCCGCTGTGCTCACGTGCACGAAGCGACGTACCCCCTCCGCGCGAGACGCCTCGAGGAGGTTCCGAGTGCCGTGCACATGGACTTCGCGATAGCGCCGATCGGCGATTCCCGGCTCCCGAAAGGCCGCCGCGAGGTGAAACACCACGTCGCGACCGCCAACTGCCTCGCCGACCGCGCGCCGGTCAGACACGTCGCCCTCGATCACGTCCACGCCGGCGGGAAGCCGCTCCCGAGCGCGCGCGGCGCTCCGCGCGAGCACACGGACGTCGTCACCCGCCTCGACGAGGGTTCGCACCAGATGCGATCCCGTGAAACCCGTACCTCCCGTGACCAACACCCGTTCCATCCACACTCCTGTCGGCTCGGATGCCGGTCCACCGCGCTGCGCCCGCACCGGGCACGGTCGATCGCACGGGTCAACAGATACAGGGTCGGCCCGACTCGACGATGACTGCGTAGCTATTCAAATTGGGTGCCGCAGTGGTCGGCGCGGCGAACCCGCGTCCCGCGCGCCGCGATTCGCGCCGAGGCCGGCGCTGGTGCGCTTCCTGCTCGACGGGGATCGCCGTTCCTGTCGCAGTATACTTCCCTCAATTCCTTGCGCGCGCCCATCAGAGCGGAATCGACTCTCAGGCAAAGCACTATCGTCGGCGTCCTCTGGATGTCCGCTGGCAACGGTGCGCGCGCGATCCTGAAGATCGCGGTGCTGGCCGCGCTCGGACGGCTGCTCACTCCCGCGGAGTTCGGGGTCGTGGCCGCCGCCGGGGTGGCCGTCTGGCTGTCGCTGATCTTCTCGAGCCTCGGCGTGGGCCCTGCCCTGATTCAGCGATCTTCTGTAGACGCCGAGCATGTCGAGGCGGCGGCGGCGGCGTCCGCGCTGTTCGGCATCGCGACATCGCTCATCGTCGTGGCGCTCGCGCCGGCCGTCGAGTCGTTGCTGCGCGTCGCCGGGCTGGCTCCGATCCTTCGCGGTCTCGCCGTCGTCTTCCCACTCGCTGGGCTCGCGTCGGTCGCCGAATGTATGCTGCAGCGTGAGCTTCGCTTCGGCGAGCTCGCGCGCGCAGAACTGACATCCTATGCGATCGGCTACGGGCTGGTGGGAGTCGGCCTCGGCTTCGCGGGCGCCGGCGCGTGGGCGCTCGTGGGCGCCGAGATCGCGAAGACGGCGGTGAAGACCGTCATCCTGTTGCGTGCCGTGCCGGAGGCGCGGCGTCTCCGAATCCATCTCGGCCCGCTGAAGGATCTGCTCCACTTCGGCTCCGGCTACACCGTCAGCGCGCTCAGCAGTTACGCCGCAGCGCAAGGAGACAATGTCGTCGTCGCGCGCTTCCTGGGCGCGGCGGCGCTCGGCATTTACGGGCGCGCGTACGAGCTCATGCTGGTCCCTGCGCAGGCGATCGGGACGTTGCTCGAGAAGGTGCTCTTTCCAGCGCTGTCGCGCGTGCAGGAGGACCCAGCGCGCCTGCGGCTCGCATATCGCCGAGCGATGGCGCTCGTGGCGCTGCTCGTCATGCCGATGAGCGCGGCCTCGATCATCCTCGCGCCCGAGCTGGTCAATGCGCTGCTCGGACCGGGATGGACGGGGGCCGTTGCTCCGTTCCAGGTGCTCGCACTGGCAATGTATTTCCGCGTCGCGTACATGATCGGCCACGCGGTGGCCAACGCGACGGGCGCCGTCCGGGCGGTCGCCCGGCGGTCTGCCGCATTCGCCGCGCTCGTCGTAACGGGCGCACTCGTTGGAGTACGGTGGGGGCTCGTCGGAGTCTCGATCGGAGTGCTCGGCGCCATGTCGGTGAACTTCGCAATCGTCATGCAGCTCGGCGCGCGAGTCACAGGTCTCGGTGCGCGGAGCATCATCGGCCTGCATCTGCCCGCCGCCGCACTGACGCTGATCGTTGGAGCCGAAGCGTGGGGCGCGGCGACCGCGCTGCGCTCGATCGGCGCCCCCTCGCTTGTGACGCTCGGCGCGGCCGCGCTGCTGATCCTCCCCAGCCTCGTGCTCGTCATCCGAGCATTGCCAATCGTACTTGGTGAGGATGGGCGGTGGCTGACCGAGCTGCTCTGCCGCAGCGTGCCCGGTCCATTCGCCCCCATGCTGCGGCGCACTCTGCTGAGAACACCGTGACCGATCTCGACGGGCTCCGCATCGGCTGCCACAGTTGCCACGTCACGCGTCGCAACGACATAAAGCGCCGCGTCTATGCTGCCGCGAACGCGGTGCAGGAGCGCGTCGCCAGCCTCCCGGGTGTGATCCGGCATGTGCATGGCACCCTGCAGGTGGAGTGCGCGCAGGACGAGCTCGTCGTACTCTCCATCGGACGCGATGCCGCGCCTTGGCTCGACGATTTCATCGAGCATCACCTGTCGATCGGCGCGCGACATATCTTCTTCCTCGACAACGGCTCAACCGACGACACGCTCGCGCGCGCCGCGCGACACGATCGTGTGACGGCGTTCACCACGACACTCTCCTTCAAGCGCTACGAGGTGGGGCTGCGCCGGTGGATCACGCGCACCTTCGGGCGCAACAGGTGGAGCCTGTACTGCGACGCCGACGAGCTGTTCGACTATCCGCTCTCCGATCGCCTGCCACTCTCCGGCCTGCTCCAATACCTGCGAGAGCACGGCTACAAGGCGGCCACAGGCCAGATGCTCGACCTGTTCTCCGACCGGCCATTCAGTCAAATCGAGGCGAAACCGGGCGAGCGGATGCGCGACGTGTACCGCTTCTACGACCTGACGGACCTCGTACCGACGGACGAGGTGTACTGGATCCGCGACGGGGCGCGCGCGAACAGCGAGATCGCCTGCCTCTTCGGCGGCATACGCAAGCGGTTCTTCGGCGACGACTGTTTGCTGCTCACGAAGCATCCGCTGCTGTACGCCGACGACTCGGTCGGCATCTACACCTACGACGGTCACTTCCACACAAACGCGCCTGTTGCAGACATCTCGACGGTCCTGCTGCACTTCAAATACATCGCGTCGCTGCCCGACCGGGTGCGCCGCACCGTCGAGGAGGGATGGCACAACAAGGCCGAGGCGCTGTATGGCGGGTTGTCCGGGGTGCTGGGCGAGCAGCCAGATCTCTGCTTGCGCCGCGAAACCGCGCGCGAGCTGCACGACGTGAACGAATTGGTGCAGCAGGGCTTTCTCGTGGCCACGGAGCAGTATCGGCGCTGGGTGGATCGCTACGGCCGGTGAGCGATCTCGCGTTTGTGTTCCGGCGGTGCGGTGGCCAGCGGTCGCACGGGCCAGTCGCCCGCGAGCACTCGGCGCCAGACGCGCACGTTGTCCGCGAGTATTTCCGCGGCTTGCGGGTCGCGCGTGACCAACAGCCGAGCGCTGTCGCGCGCGAGAGATAGCCGCCACTGCAGTCGCAACACCGCGTCGAGTCGACGCAGCTCGGAGGAGGGGTAGTGGCATCGGTAGAACTGCCGCATGCCGGCGTAGAACTGCACCGCCATCTCGGCCCTCATTTGCTCGGTGCTCGCGCCGCCCTTGTGCACGATCGTCGTCGCGGGGGTGAAGTGGATCTCCCATCCCGCCTCGTGCAACCGATAACACAGATCGGTTTCCTCGAAGTACATGAAGAACGCGGGGTCGAATCCGGAGACCGCGTCGAACGCCGTGCGGCGGATCGCCAGCGCGGCCCCCTTCACCCACTGTACCACGCGCGGCCGGTCGTGAGGCCAGGTGAGGATCGAGCGGTCGCGCAGCCCGGGGATGCGTCGGACGACAGGGCGCAGCGTCACGGGCCGAGGAAAGGCGTGCGCCGAGCGCTGGAGCGTGCCGTCCGTGTTGTGGAGCCTCGGACCGACGATCGCGGCGCGCGGGTGTGCGTCGAGATGCTCGACGAGCACGTCGAGCGTGTTGGGGGCGAGGAGGATGTCGCTGTTGAGCAGGAGCACATACGGCGCGCGGCAGGCGGCGATCGCCTGGTTGGAGGCCGCCCCGTAGCCGGGATTGTCGCGCGAGTCGAGCACGCGCACCTCCGAAAACTCGCGCTGAACCATCTCGACGCTTCCGTCGGTGGACCCGTTGTCCTTGAGCACCATCTCGGTTGCGCCCGCGGCGCGCGCGGTGGCGAGACAGTCGCGCAGATAGCCTACAGTGTTGTAGTTGACGATCGCGACGGCGATCCGCGTCATGGCGTCGACGTGGGGAGAGAGCAGACGCAGGCGCGTCCGGTCAGCACGCTGTCGTAGGCGGCGAGCAGCTTGCGCGCGAACGCGGCACGCGAGAAGTCTCGCGCCGCGCGGGCACTTGCTTCCAACGCTCGCGCGGCGAATGCGGCCGGATCGTTGAGGACTGCGCCGAGCGCCTCTCCCAGCGCCACCGGGGTGGCCGCGCACAGCAGCGCGCAGCTTTGGTCGAGCACCTGCGTATGGGTGTCGCGATCCGTGGCGACAATGGGACGCCCCGACGCCATGTATGCGAAGATCTTGAGCGGGGTGTTGTCGCCCTCACTTCGGGGTGAGACAAGGACGTCGGCCAACGTCGTGAACGCCGACATGCTCTCGAGCGGTTGCCGGCCGGCGAAGCGTACGAAATCGACGAGCCCGCGATGCGCGAGCGCCGACTGCGCATTGGCAATCTCGGTCGCCGTGCCGCCGACGAGCAGCACGCGCGCGGAGGGGACGAGCGCCGCGAGGGTCGGCAGCGCGCCGAAAAGCAGATCGAGCCCCTGATAGGGCGCGAAATTGCCGGTGTAGACGACGAGTGGCGCGCCATCGGGATTCCATTTGCGCCGCAGCGCTGCCACGCTTGCGGCGTCGGCGGGACGATCCGTCCCATCGGGGGGGCAGTCCTCGATCTGCGCCACGGGCACGTCCGGGGCGCGGGCGGCGACCATCTCCGTGAGCGCGCGGCACACCGTGATGACCAGCCGGGCGCGGCGCAGGGCGGCTCGCTCCGCCAAGCGCACAAGCGACACCGCGCCGGGAATGTGTCGGAGTCCACGGTCAGCGAGTTGGTCGGAGAGACACGAGTCCACGTCGCCGATCACAGGGATGCTGTGCGCGAGGGCGAGTGGCATGGCGAAGAAGATCGACTCCTCCACGGCATGCACGACGTCGAACCGCTGTTTCGCGAGCAGGCGTGTCACGAGCGCCGCGAGCGCGGCGTCGTGCGCGATCTTGCGCAGCGAGAAGCCGATCGGCACCTCGGAGGCCCCCGGAATCCGAACGGCCCGATGGTAGGTGAGTCCGGGGACTGGCACCGTTTCGCCCACGGCGAACGTCGCCAGGTGGACCTCGTGACCGGCAGCACAGAGCGTCTGCGCCATGGCCAGCACATTCAGCGGCGTTCCCCGCGATTCAAAGAACGGCTGCGGGGCCACGAGCAGGATCCGCGCGGGCGGCGCGGAGCCCGGCGAAGCCCGGACACAGGACTCATCGATCGCGGTGGCCGGCATGCAGACGAAGACAGGGTGGAGGCGCAAGGACTGCGGCACGAGGCGAACGCCGCGCTCACGGCGAACGCTGCCGTACGCCGGACTTCCGCGTCTTGCTGGGCTGGATTGGAAATTTTCGTGCCCGCGTCGATCCGAGCGTGACCCCAAAGGACATAGGCCTCGTTATCTCCAGCGCGCGGTGGGACAGTCCGCTAGTGCGTGATCGGCGCCGTCTGCCGGTACCAGTTCACTATCGATGAGTCGCGTGCCGCCGGCACCGCGGCGCGGGTGCGCATCATCTGCTCGATCTCGTTCACCTCGCGCGGCCCGCGGGAGATCCACTCGACGCCGCTCTCCGTCGCGAAATAGTCATCCTCGATGCGCACGCCGATGTTCGCGTAGCGCTGAACGACGGGGCGCAGCTTCGCGATGATAGCGCGATTCCGCGGCGTGTCCGGGAGATTGTCGAGCACCGTCGCGCGAACGTAGATCCCAGGCTCGATCGTGAAGGTGCTTCCCGGGGCGATCCTGTACGACGTGGGGTCGTGCACCTCGAGTCCGATCGCGTGGCCGAGGGCGTGGAAGTAGAACAGTGAGAGCTGTGAGCAGCGGCGTGCGACGCTGCGCTGACATCCCGGTGCGCCGTTGTCGAAGGTGGCGTCCGGCGACTCGATGAGGCCGAGCTTCGCGAGCCCTTCGCCGAGAACCTTGGTCGCCGCAGCCTCCATGTCGCTCGACGTCGCGCCGAGCCTCGCCACCAGCTCGGCGGCGTGCTGCGCGTCGCGCACGAGCTGGTAAATGGCGCGCTGTTCCGGCGTGAAAGTGCCGCTGACGGGCACCGTGCGCGTGACGTCGGCGGCGTATCCACGGTACGAAGCGCCGATATCCATCACCACGACGTCACCGGCCTGCATGTAGCGATCGTTGGCGGAATAGTGCAGTGCAGTGGAGTTGGGTCCGGAGCCGACAGTCGTGGCGAAGGACGGACGGTCGGCGCCGTTCCGGCGAAAGGTGTAGTCGATCAGCGCCTGGATTTCGAACTCGTTGACGCCGGGGCGGATCGCGGAGATCGCGTCGTGTTGCGCGAGAACCGTGATGTCGATCGCCTTGCGCTCGAGCGCGAGCTCCGCGGCGCTGTGGCGCATGCGCAGGCGCGCGACGAGATCGTTGGCAGGGAGTACGCGCAGACTCGGATGGTTCGTTCTCAGCGACGCCACGAATTGCGCGTCGCGTGTGTCGTAGCCGTCGCCTCCCAGATCACCAATCACTGCCAGCTTGTCGCTGAGCGCGAGCAGCGAGTCGAGCGCCGGGATGAGCTGCTCAATGGAGCGCGAGGGAATTCCCGTCACGCGCCGCATTCCGTCGACACCGAGTCGCGCACCGGTCCAGGCCTCGCGCGCGGGATCGCGCGGCTCGACGAAGAGCAGCGAGGACACCGTGCCGTTCCGCTTCACCATCACGAACGCCGCGCCTGGCTCGGTGATTCCGGTCAGATAATAAAATGACGGCGCAGGGTAGAAGGTCAGGAAGTCTTCGGCCGGCTCCTCACCGCCGAGGGCGAGCAGTATTCCGTCGTCCATCGTGGCCGCGAGCGAATCGCGTCGAGCGGCGTATTCGGCGGCGGGTATCTGCGCTGCGAGCGGCAAGACGGCGAGCAACGAGAGGAGCACGAGCAGCGGGCGTCGCACGGATACAGTCCTCGGCGGGAGACTACTGAAGGCTATGGTCTGACCCCGTTCACAATGTGTGAAACGGGTACTGGCGAGACTACGTATTGTCACTGATCATAGTTGCACCCATCAATCTCGCGGAGCCGTACCTTGACCGAGCCTGCGTCCGTTCCCGCCGCACCGACCGCGTCGCTCTGGGAAGATTTTATCGACATCTTCACGTCGCCATCGTCCGTCTTCAAGCGCCGGGAGCATTCGGGATTCGGCATGCCGCTGCTGGTGCTGACGGTTCTCTTTGGCGTTCTGATCTTCGGCACGAAGCCGCTCGTGCAGCCGGCGATCGATGCAGAGACGACCCGCGCGTTTGCGAAGGTGAAGAAGGCGCATCCGGAAATCACGGCCGAGCAGATGTCGAAGCAGCAGGCAATGGGAGACAAGCTCGGGCCCGTGTTCATCACGATCGCCATTCCGATCATGGCGCTGCTCACGGGACTCGTGCTCTGGCTCGCGGGAAAAATGTTCGCTTCGACGCAGACGCCGTCGCAGGGGATCATGGTCGCCACCTATGCATTCTTCACGAAGATACTCGGCTTGGTCGCGGGCGCGCTCATTGGTCTTGTCTCGAGCCCCGATCATCTCAATGGCATGGCGCGATTGACCGTCGGCGTGGGCGCGCTCTTCGATCCGGAAACGACGTCGCCGGTGCTCATGGCGCTCGTCACGCGACTCGATGTCTTCACGATCTGGGAGACGATCCTGCTCGCGATCGGGCTGCAGATCACGGGGAAGGTCTCGAAGTCGAATTCCTACATCGTCGTGGCGCTCGTGTGGTTCATCGGTGCGCTGCCGGGGCTGCTCGGCGCTCTGCGCAGCTGAGCCGAATCGGCGGCGACTACTTGAGCAGCAGCTTCGCGATCGTCTGGAGCTGCATGTTCGACGTGCCCTCGTAGATCGTGCCGATCTTCGCGTCGCGGTAGA
>JBDTXL010000317.1:0-3046 GCA_040006195.1 Gemmatimonadota bacterium
CCCGTTCGTAGTAGCCCACCGCATCCGCCCACTTCTGCAGCGATTCCGAAGCATATCCCAGCAAATACAGTACGCCGACCAGCGTATCATCGCTGGCGCTCGCATCATTGAGTGCGCGCTGCAGGATCGTCATCGCGATCTGATACTGCCGCTTTTCGACGAAGCACTGTCCCAGCGCCTCGTACGTGCGCACACGCTGCTCGGTTCCACGCAGCGCCTTCTGGAACTCGCTGATCGCCTCGTCGAGCAACCCCATCTCCTTGTAGGCGACGCCGAGGTCGTAGTGGCTCTCGTGATCCGTGTCGTCGACGTTCGAGGTGACGCCTTGCTTGAACTTCGTGAGCATGTCCGCGAAGTCCTGCTGCTCCTGCGGCTCTTCTTGGCCTTCGGCGACCATGCGCGTGTTCTTCGGCGGCTCCTCATCGCGCAGCCACTCGGAGAGATTGACGAAGGAGTCGTCGCTCGAAGCCGCCATCGGGGGACGCGCGGGCGGCGCGATCGGCGCGCGATTCGGCGGCTCCGGAAGCGCCGTCTCGAGTGCCGCGAAGAGCTCGTCGTCGATCGGAAGCGTCGACGTCGTGCGCTCGACCTCGAGCGCGAGCGGAATCGGCTCGGGCTCAGGCTCAGGTATGGCCTCGATGACGGCCGGCGGCGGCGCCGTCGCGCGTCTCGCCACAACAGGCTCCGGTGCCGGAGCTGCGACGGGCGCGGGCGGCGCGGCGTCCTCGCTCGGCGGGGCGATCGCGACCTCGACGCCGAGCTCGCGCAACGCGTCGGCGGCGCGCGCATCCGACGGCGAGAGCTCGACGACGCGCCCATACACCGCGCGCGACTTGTCGAGCTGCCCGCTTCTGAAGAGCGACTCGGCGAGCGCGAGATACGCGTCTACGAGCTGTGGCTTGTCGTTCGCGCGAACGGCGTACTCCACGCGCTTCTGATGATAGCGCACGGAGTTGGGTTCGACGCGGATCAGCTCATCGGCACTCCGGCTCGCGTCGGCGAGATTGCCTTCGCGCTCGTAGCCGAACATCGTGGCCTCGAGCTCCGTGATTCCACCCGCGCGATCGCCCTGCTCGAGAAGCGCCTCGGCAAGCTGCCGGTGCAGATCCCACGCTTGCGGTCGCGCGCCGATGTCGATGCGCAGCTGATCGACGCGGCTGATCGGCGGCGGGATCGGCGTAGGCGATGAGACGCGAGGCGCGATCGGGACGATCGGCTGCGGCTCGTCCGCGGGCTCGGTCTGCCACACCAGCTCGACGGCGTCGTCCTCTTCATCCGCGGCCGGCATCGGCGCGAATTGGTCGGGATCGAGCATTGGAAGTCCGGACAGCGCGTTCTCCCGATCGAAGGGCGAGTGCACCTCGTCCATCTCGAGCATCGGGAGCGGCGGGCCGCCATCCGGGACGACCGCGTCCATCTCGAGCGTCGGTGAGCGCTCAACCTCGAGGTCGATGTCGCCGATGTCGCCGAAATCGTCGAAGGGTGTGACGGGCGCCGAGACGCGCGGCGACGAGGTGACGGGCTCCGGCGAGCGCGCGGGCGGCATCACGATCGCCGCTTCCGGCTCCGCCATCTCGATGACGAACGGCTCCGGATCGGAAAACGAGATCGCTCCCGGAGGCGCCATCGACGATGCGCCGGACGCTCTCGCGGGCTCGTCGAGCGAAAGAAAGGTGAGCGAGCCGCCGAGCGTCGCGCCGTCGTCCTCGTCGTCCATTGATGTGTCGAGCATCGGCAGCTCGCCGGCGCTCTCGATGTCTTCGTCGACCTCGAGCGAGGGGAGCTCCAGCGACTGCATGTCCTCCAGCACGAGATCGCCGAGCATCGCGGATGCGCCGCTGCCGAGCGACGCGGCATCGTTCTCCTCTTCCGGCTCGAGATGCGAATGTGTCTCGAGCTCCGCGAGCGGCGCGATGTTTGCGCGTGACTGGTCGCCGGCGATCGCGCTGTTCTCGAAGCCGGTGATCAACCCCATGTCGACGTGACTTACGATATCCGCCGATGCGGCGGGGCCGGCCTCGGGGAGCGCTGCACCGTGCGAGAGTCCCGGGAGCTCAGCCGCGGCAGGCGTCGGCGAGTCGAGATCGATCTCGATGTCGCGATCGGAATCGATCGCCGGCATCTCGATCGGAACGACGGGAGTCGCCGAGGGAGTGCTCGGGTGGATGACCGTCCACGCCGTCGCGGATTTCGCCGCCGGTGCGCCAGGCGCAACCGCCGGTGGACCCGAAGTGATCGGCCTCGATGGCTCGTCGTAATTGACATCGAGGAACACGAGATCGCCCTTCGCCGGAGCTGCGCGCGGGGTTTCTTTCGGCTCGAGCGCCGGATCGAGTGCCTTCATTCGGTCGACCGTCGCGCGAGCCTCCGCGCTTCTGCCTTCGGCGGAGAACTTGTCGTAGAGAGCGTGGAGCTGCTCGATCGCCTCGGACTTTCGGTCCTTGCGCACGAGTTGATCCGCCAGCATCAGGCGGATGTCATCCTGATCCGGGCAGAGATCGGCGAACTCCTTGAGCGCTCGAAAAGCCTCTTCGAGCTGCCCCGACTTCTGCATCCGGTCGGCGTACTCGAGGAAGTTCTGCTTGGCGTCGTTGATGAAGCCCTTGCGCGCGCTGATCTTCCCGAGCTTGTAGTAGACCGAGTTTCTCCCGGGGGCATTGCGGAGAATCTTGTTGCAAAGGGCGATGGCGTTGTTGAAAAAGCCGCCATCTGTGTACAAGTCTACGGCCTTTTCGTAGTGGTCGACGGCCTCGGAGACGTCGCCACGCCGCAACAACAGATCCCCAACGCGATTGTAGAGGGCAACGTCGGCTTCGTCGACGTGCTCATCCAGCTCCGCCAGAACCAGCGTATAAGTGTCGAGCGCCTTGTCGAACTGTTTCTTCTGCTCGTATTCGAGCGCTCGCTTCTTGAGCTTGGCGACGTCAGGCATCAGCGCGGGGAGAGCTCCAAGGCAGGGCGACCACTCCGCGCGGCGAGCGGGGCAGCCTGATCAAGTTATGGGTAAGTCACTAGAGTGACAAGCTTTGCCACGCACCCACGTCCT
>JBDTXL010000318.1:0-8275 GCA_040006195.1 Gemmatimonadota bacterium
TGCGCGTACTGATACCCTTTATGATACCCCAGTTCCTTCATCAGCGCGGTCGGCGCGTTGCGGAGATGCATCGGTACGCCCTCCGCCGGCGACTCCCGCGCAGCCGCGAGCGCGGCTGAGAGCGCGTTCTTCGCGCTGTTCGATTTTGGTGCGGTCGCGAGATAGATCGTCATCTCAGCCAGCGGCAAATAGCCCTCCGGCGCGCCGAGCATGTGCCACGCATCGCGAGCGGCAACCGCGAGCTGCAGCGCATTCGGATCCGCGAGTCCGACATCCTCCGCGGCCATCGCGATCGCGCGGCGAAAGATCGTCATCGGATCCTCACCGCCCTCGATCATGCGCGCCATCCAGTAGAGCGCACCCTGCGGATCGGAGCCGCGCAGCGATTTGTGGTACGCGGACAGAAGGTTGAAGTGCTCCTCACCGGATTTGTCGTGGCGCGCAAAGCGCAGCTGCATCGCATCACGCGCGACCGCCACGGTGATGCGCCCCGTCGCTCCGACGTGCGACGCCGCTGCGTCCAGCACCGTGAGGGCGCGGCGCGCGTCTCCGTCGGCCTCGGTGGCGAGGACGGCGAGCGCGTCGTCGTCGATCTCGATCCCCTGGTCGCCGAGCCCGCGCCCGCGATCCTCGAGCGCGCTGCGGAGCACCTTCGTCACATCCTCCGGCGTGAGCGCCCGGAGCACGAACACGCGCGTGCGCGAGAGGAGCGCGCCGTTGATCTCGAACGACGGATTCTCCGTGGTTGCGCCGATGAGTGTCACGGTGCCGCGCTCGACATGCGGGAGAAATGCGTCCTGCTGCGCGCGGTTGAGGCGATGAATCTCGTCCACGAACAGCACCGTGCCGCGGCCGCTCATCGCGAGGCGCTCCTCGGCCGCCGCGATGATCTCGCGCACGCGCGGCACGCCCTCCGTCACGGCGGAGAACGGGACGAACTCGCGCTCCGTGTAGTTCGCGATGAGCAGCGCCAACGTCGTCTTGCCGCTTCCAGGCGGACCCCAGAAGAGCATCGATGTCACCTTCCCCCGCTCGATCGACTCGCGGAGCGCCATCCCAGGCGAGAGCAGATGCTCCTGCCCCACGAACTCATCGAGCGAGGCAGGGCGCATGCGCGCGGCGAGCGGCTGCGAGCCGTGGGGCGGCTGGAACAGCGATGGCGCCTCGGAACCCATTCCCGCGCGACCGCGAACGCTCTTCCCCGTCGCCATCGTCAGACTCCCGCGACCGCGCGCGTCGCGAAGTACAACGCGGACCCGGCCACGAACGCGAGCTGCGGCCGCCAATCCCGCTTGCCCTGGAATTCCGGTACCAGATTCGAGGCAGCCACGTAGAGCGTCACTCCTGCCGAAAGTCCGAGTCCCACCGCGTCGAGCGCAGGCACCGCGTCGGTGACGAAGACGCCGGCCACGGTCGACAGACCGAGCGCGAGCCCGGCCTGCACCGCTCTTGCACGCCCCGCGCCAGCAGCGAGAAAGAGGCTGGCGATTGCGAAGCCTTCCGGGAGCTTGTGCAGGACGATCGCGATGAAGACCAGAGAGCCGAGCGCGGCGCTGACATGGAAGGCGCTCGCGATCGCCACGCCATCGACGAAGGTGTGCAGCAGCAGCCCGACGAGCGCCGAGATGCCGACGAGCTCAGTGACCTCGTGCGTCTCCTCGCCGAAGTGGAAGTGCGGCGCGAGCATGTGTTGCGTGAGATGCACGAGCAGGTACCCGGCGAGCGCCGCCATCGCGCCGCGCGCGCCCGAGCGCTCGATGGCCTCGGGAAAGATGTCGGTGAGGCAGACGCAGATCATGAAGCCCGCGGCGAGCGCGATCATCGCATCGAGGGCGCGCGTGCTCCACTTCGAGCGCGTCGCGACGACGAGGGCGCCGATGACGTTCGCCGCCGCAGCGACCGCGGCGTAAATCAGTGGCGTGCGCGTCACTCGGCCGTGAGCCCGAGCGATTCGACGAACGTGTCGAGCGCGAACTCGAGCTCGGGCGCCGCCGGAAATTCGTGGCGTGAGAGCTTCCAGCTGTTGGTGCGCACGAGCCGACGCTCTTCGAGCCCTTTCCCCTGCAGCAGATAGAGCCAGCGATCGGTGCGCGCGTAGATGAAGAGCTCGAGCATCGGATTGAGCGTGAGCTGGTCCTCGCCGGAATAGATCGCGATCTCGACACCGCCCGCGGCAGCGACGAGCGTCTTGATGCGTGTGAGCGCGTCGCGCACGTCGGGGAGCGGAAGACGGTCGCCGCGCCATTTGCGCTTGCGGCGCGCATCGACGATCGCAACGTCGATGGCCGGCGGCAGCTGCTCGATGAGCGCCAGCAGGAGATCGACGATGCGCTCCGCGTGCGCGACGACGTGCGCGCTGTAGTAGTCGTCTTCCTTCGAGAAGACGAAGCCGTCGGCTGCGGAGCGAAAGCGCTTCCACACCGAAGTCTCAGGTTGGCGGCCGCGAAACCACATCTGCTGCTCTCTTAGGAGTGTTGTGCGCCGGCGAGCTCGCGCGCGCGCGCGAGGAGCTGGTCGTTCGTGTTGCGGGCAGGATCGTCGAGCACCCAGTCGAGGAGCGCACGCAGCGTCGATCCGAGCTGCGGCCCCGCCTTGATGCCGGCCTTCATGAGATCGCCGCCATCGATGGAAAGATCGCCGGTTTCGAGCGGATCGCGAAGTGCGATGAGCGCCGCACGTTCCTGGAGCGCCCGCACGCCGCCGCGCCGAATCGGGCCGGAGACGCCGTTCTCGGCCGCGAAACGGGCGTCGAGCACCGTGAAGAACGCGTCGACTCGTGTGCGCCCGATCGCCGCGACCCAGCGGCGCACCGCACCATCCGCAGAGCTCTCGCCGCCCACCGCCTCGCGGATCTGTGCCGCGAGCGCGTGCCACGGCTCGACCAGATCTCCGACCCAGCGCACGCGCTCGTTCGAGAAGCGCAGCTCGCGAAGCAGATCGCGCGCGGCGGCCGGCTCGACATCGAGCACGAGCGCGGTCAGGCGGTTCACGGTGTGCTGCGTTTGCTCTGCGCTCGCATCCCTCGCGCGCGGGAGAAAGTCGAGCGTCGCGAGCGCGACGTCGCTGATCGCTGCGAGCGGCGGAGCAACCACCGCGAACGCGCCGCTGTCACGCCAGAGCCGGAATGCGTCTCCCGGCCGTTCGACCTGCTGCATCGTCTTCTCGATCTCCTGCTGCACGCGCTCCATCGACAGCCGCCCCAGATGCGGCGCCGACTCGGTGATCGCGGTCCATGTCTCGCTCTCGATCGCGAAGCCGAAGCGCGCCGCGAAGCGCATCGCGCGCAGCGCGCGCAGCCGGTCCTCCCGCATTCGGTCCGCGGCGACGCCAACCGCGCGCACGAGTCTGTCCGCGAGATCCTCTTGCCCGTGGAAGGGGTCGAAGAGCTCGCGCGAATGCGGCGAGTACGCAATCGCATTGATGGTGAAGTCCCGCCGCGCGAGGTCTTCCTCGAAGCTCGCGCCAAACTCCACCACCGCGTGCCGCCCGTCCGTCTGCACATCTCGGCGAAAAGTCGTGACCTCGTGCATCACGCCGTCCTTGTCGAGCACGCCCACGGTGCCGAAATCGATTCCGACGGGCACCGTGCGCCGGAAGAGCTCCTGGACCTGCTGCGGCGTCGCCGCTGTTGCGATGTCCCAATCGAGATTTGCGTGCCCCAGCAGGGCATCGCGCACGGCCCCGCCCACGAACCAGCTCTCGTGCCCGGCCCGGAGCAACAGCTGGGCAATCTCGAGAACGGTTGCGGGAGGCTGCATCAACGCGTCGCCACCCGAGGAGCCCGCGGAACCACTATCTTTATTCACCTATGCAGCTCACAGACATTCTCGACCAAAGCTCCGCGATGCCCGACTTCAAGGCCGCGGTCCTCTCCGTCCGCGAACGCATTCGTACTCCGCTCGTCACCTCCGCGCGCCCGGTCCCGCACGTCAAGATCGTGCGTCTGCTGACGCATCTCCTCGAGGCGGAGCCCGAGCTCGCGATCACGTCGGTTCGCATCCATGCGGACTCCGGCTGCTCCGATCTCACCGGTCTCATCGACGTCTCCTGCGTCGACGGCGCGCGTCGTTTCGCCTTCAGCTGGGACTGCGCGTGGCGGGCACACGAGATGGGGTGGACGGACTGCTTCGGCTTCCCCGACCAGATGCGTGCGGCACGCGAGTACGACTGGCGCTGCTTCAAGAGCTGGCAGTCGGTGGACGAAACGCGCAGCGAAAGCTTCGCCACGGCGTGATCGTGCGTGCCGTGCGATCCGTCATCCGCACAGCACCGCGCCACCGTTGACGTTCAGGATCTCGCCCGTGATGTGCCGCGCGCGATCCGAGCACAGAAACACGATCGGCGCCGCGATGTCCTCCGCCGTCGCCACACGCCCCAGCGGAATCGTCCTTTCCACCTTTGCGCGCCCATCGCCCACGAGCGACGCCGCTGCCATCTCGGTATCGACCCAGCCAGGCGCGACGCTGTTGAAGGAGATGTCCCGCGACGCTACCTCCACGGCCACCGACTTCACGAACGAGATCATCGCCCCGCGCGAGGCCGCGTAGTCCGAGTGCCCTGCCTCGCCGCGTTGGCCTGCAGTGCTCGACACGAGAACGATGTGTCCATGGTCCGAGATCGCGCGCACCGCCGCTCGCGACGTCGTGAACATCGAATCGAGATTCGCGCGCATCGTGGTATGCCAGCGATCGTCATTCATCTCGGCCAGTGGGACGTCCTCGAAGGGCCAGATCGCCGCGTTGCCGACGAAGATGTCGAGGCCTCCGAACTCGCGCTTCGCCCGCGCGAACAGCGAATCGGTGCCGCCCGATTCGCTCAGGTCTGATGCGTGCGCGAAGACGCGCACGCCGAACGCCGCGATTTTGCGAGCCACATCCTGCGCGTCCTTCTCTCGATTGCGATAGCCGATGCCGACGTCGGCACCGCACTCCGCGAGCAACAACGCCGTCGCCGCACCGATGCCACGCGATCCACCGGTGACGAGTGCGCGCTTTCCCTTGAGATCGATCATAGCTCCCGCTCGATGAGTTCACAGATCGCGTGCTCGATACAGAGATGCAGCTCCTGCGCACGGTCCGTGCGCTCGGTCGGAATCACCACGCTCACGTCGGCGAGCGCCCGCAGCGCGCCGCCGCTCCGCGCGGAAAACGCGAGCACCTTTGCGCCGACGCGCTTCGCCGCCTCGGCCGCACGCAGCACGTTGGGCGATGCTCCACTCGTCGAATGGATCACGAGCAGGTCGCCGGGTCGCGCGAGCGCCTCGACCTGTCGAGCGAACACCTGCTCGAAGCCGAGATCATTCGCCGTCGCCGTGAGGAGTGAGCTATCCGTGGTGAGCGCGATCGCCGCCACCGCCCGCCGCGCGCGCATATAGCGCACGACGTATTCCGTCGCGAGATGCTGCGCGTCGGCAGCGCTGCCGCCATTGCCGCAGAAGAACAGCGTTCGCCCCGCCTTCACGGTCGAGCGCATCAGCTCTGCCGCGGCGTCGAAATCTGCCTCGAGCGCCGCTGCGCTGGCGAGCGCCGTCGCCGAGAGCTCGCGCAGCGCGCGCGCCACGCGCCCGGCGCCGTCGCTCACGACCGCCTCAGGAACATCGACTTGAGCTTCGCGAGCATTCCATGGTCCGTTTCGGGAATGGGGTTTACCGGCAGCACCGCTTCCCTGTTCAGCAGGCGGCGCGCGTTGATCGTGCAGAGGAGCTCCGCCTGCTCGTGCGCGTCGATTCCCTCGAGCCAGTCGCGCGCCATCGCCAGGGAGCGCGAGTCGCCGTGCGTGTCGCTCGCGATGCAGTCGACGAGACCTTCCTCGAGCAGCCTCCGCGCGAGGCGCGAGGTCGGGGCGTTGCCGAACACCATCACTGCGTCCATCTGAATCACCGCGCCCACGCTCCGCCATTCGCGCACGATCTGCGGCGTGCACTGATGATAGCGCTCCGGGTGCGCGATCACCGGAGTGACACCGCTCATGCGGATGCGAAGAATCTCCTGCGTCGCCCCCGGTGGCACGTGCATGCGCGGGAACTCGACGAGCGCAGCACCGGAGTTGCCGAGATGAAGGTGCGGCGCGCGCAGATCCGCGCCCGGCGCGTCGAGCATGATCTCCCATCCGAGCACGAGCTCCGGCAGCGGCGGCGCGTGCTCCACGAGATTCGCCAGAATGGCGCGATTGCGCTCGATCGGCGCGCGGTGCGCTTCCGTCGCGTTGAGGTGCGGCGTGCACACGAGCACCGTCACGCCCTCCTGCCCAAAACGCTCCAGAACCGGTAGGGATGCTTCGACGGATGGCGACCCATCGTCGACACCAGGGAGAAGATGCGTGTGGATGTCGATCATGTGCGCGCTGCGAGCGTCAGAGCGCTGAGCACGCGCGCGCCACCCTCCTCGAGCGCACCGCCGATCACGACGATGTCCGCGCCCGCATCGCGCGCCGCGCGCACGGAGTCCGCGCCGCGAATGCCGCCGCCAACCAGCAGAGGCCCGCGCCACGCGGCGCGCGCGCCGCGTATCATCGCCGAGCCCACCGCGCGGGACGCCCCACTCCCCGCGTCGAGATACGCAGCGTGCATCCCGATGAGCGCCGCAGCGCGCAGATGGGCGGCCGCGACCTCGGGCTTATCGGCCGGCAGCGGGCGCGTCTGGCTCACCGACTCGACCGACGTCACATGCCCGCCGTCCACCAGGCAGTAGGCGGTGCTGATCGCCTCGATCCCGGGATGCTGCAGAAAGAACGGCACCGCGCGCACGTGCTCCTCGATCAAGTACTGCGCATTGCGCCCCGACACAAGCGACAGCAACAGCACCGCATCAACTGCCGCATCGAGCTGCGAAGCCATCGCTGGAAACTGCACCAGCGGAAGCTCGGGCGCCGCGCGCTTGAGACGAGTAGAAAGCTCGCCGCCTTCGCCGGCCGGACCGAATGAATTGCCGAGCAGCAGCAGCGCTGCGCCCTCGCCCGCCGCGCGACGCGCCAGCTCCTCGGCCTCCGCCATCGTGCTGCGATCGGGATCGATCAACACCGCGAGCCCCACGCGACCCGAGAGCAGACTCTCGCTCATGCGCGACTGGCTGGAGCGGCGAGTTTCGCGATCGCCGCCATCGCGGCCGTCGCGCGCGCCGAAAGCGTTTCGGGGTGTTCCGCGGCGGCCTCGAACGCGTACGTCACCATCGCGTCGACCGCGAGCAGGTCGAGCGCACGATCGCGCCCGGCACACTCGAGCGCGAGCAGCTCGGCGAGCAGCAACTCCGCCGTCGCGAGCGCGGCGTCATGCGCGCTCGACGAGCGATCGCCCATGCGCGTGCCGAGCACAGTGCGCAGCCGCGCGGCGAGTGGCGCCGGCGGCGCGGGCGTGCGCGCCGAAAGCCACTCGCCAACCGTCACGCGGCAGCGGCCAGAGCTGCGCGCACCACCGACGGCGCGTGCGCGATCGCCTCGGCGATGCGCGACGCGTCGGGTATTCCCGCCTGCGCCATGTGCGCCTTCCCGCCCCCACGCCCTCCCGCCGCCTCGGCAATCGGCTTGATGAGCTGGTCTGCACGCACTCCCCTGTCGCGCAGATCATCGGTAACGACCACGAGCAGCGTGCTCTTCCCCTCGCCGAACGATGTTGCGAGCACGCCGACTCCACTGCCGAGCTGCTCGCGCAGTGCGTCACCGAGCTGCTGGAGCTCCTTCACGTCGCCCGCCGTCACGTTCGACGACACCAGTCGCGACGCGCCGATCGTCTCCGCGCCGGCGAGCAGCTGCTGCAGCTGGTCGCCGCCACCGCGCAAACTCTCCTCGAGCCGCTTCTCGAGCTTGCGCCGCTCCTCGAGCAGCGTCTCGACGCGCTTCACCACGCCGTCCGCCGGCGCGCGCAGCAGCTCACCGAGAGTCTGCAGCTTGCGCTCTTCGCCACGAATCAGCTCGTATGCTCGCGGACCCGTCACTGCCTCAATGCGTCGCACGCCGGCCGACACTCCCGTCTCGCTCACGATCTTGAAGAGGGCGATCTGCCCTGTGCTGCGCGCGTGTGTGCCGCCACACAGCTCTACCGAAAGCCCCGGGATGCGTACGACGCGCACCACGTCTCCGTACTTCTCGCCGAAGAGCGCCATCGCACCCGATGCGACCGCGTCGCGATATGGACGCTCGACAGTGCTCACGTCCACGTTCGCCCAGATCCCGCGATTGACGAGCTCCTCGATCTCCGAGAGCTGCTCGGGCTTGATCGGGCCGTGATGATGAAAGTCGAAGCGAAAGCGATCCGGCGCGACGAGCGAGCCGGCCTGCGTCA
>JBDTXL010000319.1:0-11811 GCA_040006195.1 Gemmatimonadota bacterium
CTTTCGCGAGCCCGTGGAACTCGAGCTGAACGAAGAGATCGCGCAGCCGCGCGTGGTCGGGTTCAGCGATCGTGAGCGATTCGAGCTCGAGCGGCATCGCGAGATCTTCGCGAATCGTGACGAGGCTCTTGGAAAGTCGCGCATCTGATTCGTGCGCAAGCAGTGCTTCGCGCGGACGCTTTTTGGTAATCTCGCCCACGTGCTCGAGGATGTTTTCGAGCGAGCCATAGGTGGCGACGAGCTCGCATGCCGTTTTGTCGCCGATCCCTTTGACACCCGGCACATTGTCGGACGAGTCACCGACCATCGCGAGATAATCGGTTACGTGATGTGGTGGGACGCCAAGTCGTTCGCTGGCGTTTTCCATTCCGACCCACTGCTCTTCGACGCTCGCCGGACCGCCACGTCCGGGGTTGAGCAGCCAGACTCCCGGACGAACGAGTTGATAGAAATCCTTGTCGCCGGAGACGATCACGACGTTCACGCCGGCATCGACGCCCTGTCGCGCGAGTGTGCCGATGACGTCGTCCGCTTCATAACCTTCGAGTGCGAGCACGCGAACGTTGAACGCAGCGAGCAGCTCCTCGATGCGCTCCATGCCCCGATCGAAGTCCGCCTGGAGCTCCTCGCCAAGCTTCTCGCGAGTGGCCTTGTATGCCGGATACTGCTCGTGTCGGAAGGAAAGTCCGGAGTCGTGCACCCACGCTACGTACTCGGGCTTGTGGGTGTCAATGAGGCGCTGCAGAAAGTTTACGACGCCCCATGCCGCGGAGGTGTTTTCACCGCGGCTCGTGGTGAGGGGGCGCGAGATCAGCGCGAAGAACGCGCGATAGATGAGCGCGTAACCATCGACCAGAAAGAGCCGAGGCGATGTCGGAAGGCGGGGCTGCATAAACGAAAGCTCACCCCGCATTCCATTGAACGCCAGCCCGCTGACTACGACTTACACGCGCTGAACATTCGACGCGTGAAGTCCCTTTTCGCCGGACTGAATTTCGAACTCGACTTCCTGTCCTTCCGCGAGCGTCTTGAAGCCGTCCATCGTGATGGAGGAAAAATGCACGAAGACATCTTCGCCTCCTTCCTGTTCGATGAAGCCGAAACCTTTGGCATCATTGAACCACTTCACCTTTCCCTTCGCCATTGCCGGTCTCCTGCTCGAGATCATTCCCCTCGTGCTGCCGGAGGGGCAAGCCGGAGCCGGCTTGCGGCGCTTATATAGGAGCGAAGTGATTTTTTGTCAAGTTGATACCATGCGAATCACCGCGTCCGCTCGCCGCCTTGCCTCACTGCGTTTGCAGCCGACGAACAAGTTTGTCGAAATCCGATTGGCTCGACGGCGATAGACGCAGGCGCGGAGGGCCACTGCCGTTCTGGCTCAGGTAAATGAGACGCAGATTGTATTGCGTGTACAGCCAGACCTCTGTGCGTGAGCGAGCCGCTGAGCTCTGCCCGAACTGCTGGCCGGCCTGATCGGGCTCACCGAGCGTGACGAAGACCTTGCCTCGATCCGTAAGCCATCCGGCGACTCCTCCTTCGCGGTAGCGCTGGTTTGCGGTCGCGATGCGCTTGAAGTAGTCGCGCAGCGCCTCGTTTTCCGACGTCGACGGATTCGTGTCGGTCTGCTTCCAGAACGCCGCCCACACAGCTGCTCGCTGCTCGGGCGGCGTGTCGCGAAGCGCCTGCACGCGCGCAGGAGCGACGAAGTAGCGCAGGTAGCTCAACAACTCATCGAAGCTGGTGATGCCGAACTCGTCGCCGAAGCTCAGGAAGAGCGGCGCCTGCACGCTGTCCGACGCACCTGCGAGTGACGCGACTACGGTCACCGGTCCGACACCGATACTGGAGACGGGAAAGTCGAGAAGCGCGGAGGATAGATCGCCCTGCCGCACGAGATTCACCGTGTCACGCAGAATCACGACGTGCGCATCGTTGAGCACCTGCACGCCAACTCGCGCGGTTTCCGGCAGCCCGTATCCTTCGATGTAGAGGCCGGCCAGGGTGTCGCGCCCGAGCACGATCGTCGATCGGGGATTCGCGATAATCGCAGGAACCGTGTCCGTCCGCGCGCGCGGCTTCACCTGATACACGCTGATCGGCGTGGAGAGCGTGCCCTTGCCGAGTCGCGGCACCGTGATCGGCAGCTGCTGTGATGCGGCATTGCTTCCACCCTCATCGCGCACGAGGAGCGACAGCGAGTACGTGCCCGGCGTAAGCGCGAGAAACTGCTGAAAGATTACGCTCTCGTCGTCACGCTGTGTCTCCTTGAACGACTCGACCCGAATCTGCTTGTGCGTGTCGACGTGTCGCACCGATGTTGCTCCCTGCGTGACGTCGAGTGTTACGGTGTACGTCGCACGTTGTCCTCCGCCGTCGCCGTTGAACGTCAGCGAGCGATTCGCGAACGAAAGAGTGACCAGAGCGAGCGTGCTGTCGGCTGTGTTGCCGGCGAGATAACGAATCTGACCGACAACCGGGAAAGCCCCGTTCTGCGCGATCATCCCAAGCTGCCGATAGAAGCCGCTCGGGTCAGGGACTCCAGGATTGTCCGCGGGAGATGCACCCCGCTTGTCGCCCCGGCCCGGCCCACCGGGCCCGTCCCCGCCAAGCCCGCCGCCGTTGTGTGTGCGCGGCGAGCAGCCGATGGCCGCCAACCCCGTAAGCCCCAGTATCAAACCACGCCGACGAAGTGATACAGCCATAGGTCCCCTTGCTCTCTACGATTGGATTGTACCGACGGCATACACCGCCGACTGCGTAATGCTCGCTTGCTCCCTTCGAGTGGTGCGATTAGCTTCGGCCCGTGAGCCGCGAAAATCTTACCGGTACGACACTCGCCGGATATCTGCTGCAGGATATGGTTGGTGAAGGTGGAACGGCAGTCGTCTATCGCGCCGAGCACCCCACCCATGGCATCGCTGCCGTCAAAGTACTGAAGGAAAAGCTGCGAACGGATAAAACCGCAGTGGCCAGATTTCTTCGGGAAGCGACGTACGGCACTCGTGTCACCCATCCCAACGTCGTTCGAACGATCGAAATCGGTGAAGCCGGCCCCGGCGTGCACTTCCTCGCCATCGAATGGGCCCTCGGCGAGCTCCTCGAAAAATATGCTAAACAGCATGTCCCACTTCCGTCCGAGGAAGTCGGGGAGATCATCAGTCAGATCGCCGATGCCGTCTACGCCGTACACTCCGCGGGGATCATCCATCGTGATCTCAAGCCGGACAACATCATGTACGATCCGGCATCGAAGAAAGCGAAGCTGCTGGACTTCGGAATCGCGGCACAATCCGACCAGGCTCCGGAAGAACGACTCACGCGCGCGGGCTTTTTCGTCGGCACGCTCATGTACGTCGCGCCCGAAGCGCTTTCCGGCCAACTCGTCACGTCTGCCGCAGATCAGTACAGCCTTGCGACGATTGCGTACTATCTCTTTTCCGGCTGTCTTCCCTATGCGGGAAAGTCGCAGCGCGAAATGTTTTCACAGCTACTCTCGCAGCCACCCATTCCGCTCAACAGCGCGAAGAAGGGATGTTCAGTACCACCATCCGTCGAAAGCGTGGTCATGAAGGCGCTGTCGCGTAATCCTTCCGACCGTTATCCCGACGTAGTGTCTTTCGCGAACGCCCTCAATAGCGGCATCCATACGCCAGTCCCCGAAGCCGCAAAAGAATCGATTTTCTCTCGCATGAAGTCGCTCATTAAGCGCGGCGACCGAAGCTGACTGCCAGGCATTTTACAGCTGGCCCGCCTGCACTTCCGCTGTGTTCCGTCCCACTCTCTCGGCGCTGAATACACCAGAGCCTTGCGGTTGTCCCGGGAGCGGAAGCCAGACCGTGAAGGTCGCGCCCTTGCCAAGGTCGCTTACCACCGTGAGCTCGCCTCCGAGGAGCCGCGCAAGGCGACGTGAGATCGGCAGTCCGAGCCCTGTCCCTCGTTGCATTGAATCCGTGCGCGGTCCGGCATTCACCTGCTCGAACTCCTCAAAAATTCGCTCCTGATCGTTGCGTGCGATCCCAACACCTGTGTCCGCCACCTCGAGCGCGATCCATGTGCCAGATATCGGTGTGTGGGCAGCAGAAGTATTTATTCCTTCCCCGCCATTTTCGTTTGCGACATTCACCATGCGCGCGCGTACTGCAATGCCTCCAATTGACGTGAATTTGAGCGCGTTTCCAAGCAGGTTGAGAACGATCTGACGGAGGTGCATGGGGTCGGTTCGGACGCGAGGTAGCGACGTGCTTACCGAGATCGAAAGGGTGAGCCCACACTCAGCACGCAGTGCCTCGATTTCGCTCGTAAGATCGACTATGAACGCCTTGAGCTCGATGACCTCCCATTGTACGTCGAGACGCCCTGCCGCCATTTTCGCCAGGTCGAGAATCTGGTCAACGAGCTGACGGAGATGATTCGCTGATGACGCGATGCGTTCGACTGGGCCAGATTGCCGATTGTTGAGCTCACCGTAGACGCCGTCTCGAAGCAGCTCGACGAAGCCGACGATTGCGTTCAGCGGAGTTCGCAGCTCGTGCGAGACGTTAGCAAGGAACTCACTTTTTACGCGATTTGCGCGGAGAAGCTCCGTCGACAGTCGCTCGAGCTCGGCACTTCGATCAGCCAGTCGTAGCCCTTGGCGGCGCTCATGCAGCAATCCGATGAGCAGGGTACCTAGCGTTGCGAGGCCGACGCCCCAGAGGAGAAAGCGCACGCTCTGATCGGTGACCTGTTGCACCGCGAGTAAACGCCAACTTCCACCGCCCGGAATGCGAATGCTTGTCGATGCCGAATCGACCGGGAGCGGGCGGTGTGTGATCGGAGACGAAGTTCCTGTCACGGTGTCGGATGCAGCGATGATAACCACCTGACCGTGCCTCTGAGGTTCCTGCTGCTCCACGAACTCGAGGATGCTTTTGCTCGTGAGCGTGCCACCGGCAAAACCGAGGAACCGCTCGCCAACGAAGAGCGGCTGCACCATCAGAATGCCACGTTCACCGCTTTCAAGGCGACCCACTGCGGAGATCTGAGTCCTTTTGGTGGCAACTGCTTGCTGAATCACGTCATGAAATGGTTGCTGACGAACGGTGTCGACGTTCGTTCCGGGCGGTAGTGGCGCGCTTTCGAATCCCGATAAATCCTGAAATTGTATTCTTCCCGTCGAGTCCGTGATCCACACGCGGCGAAACGACGGCGCATATTGCTGAAGCGAGCGAAGAAGCGATTCGAACTGCTCCTCGGTAACTTCACGAGTCGGATCCAGATAGAGCCCGCGCACGGACTGTAGCGCTTGCGCATGCATCGCGAGAAAACTTTCGACGCGGGCGGCAGATTCGACGGCCTGGATCTGCACACGCGACCGATTGGTATCGGCAAGCGCTCGATCGATCGCGAAGATCCCGCCAAGCGCGAAGAGCAGTGACACTGCAAGTGCAATTGATGATGGACGCAGTCTCCCGATCAACATCCGTGATCTGCTCCACACGCTCGGCGAACTCCCTGCGTCATCAAGTTGGCTCGCATTCTCCCTCACCTACGCTCGAATGACGGAACATATGCAGCTCGTTCACCTGCTGGCTTCGCGATCCGCAAAGCGAGGACAGTTCACGCTTGCCTCCGGCAGACAATCCACACTGTATATCGATGCCCGATTAACGACAATGAGCCCGGAAGGGCTAGTCGTGATCGGATCGCTTGGACTTCGAACCATCCGGGACAATTGGACGGTCGACTCCGTCGGGGGACTTACGTTAGGCGCAGATCCGATCTCCTACGCGATCAGCTACGCTAGCGGGCTCACGGATCAGCCACTGAGGGCATTCACAGTGCGCAAGGAAGCGAAGACACATGGCACCGGGAAGCTAATCGAAGGACCGTTTCTGGCCGGTGATCGCGTCGTGGTAATCGAAGACGTGATCACCACTGGTGGGTCGGCGCTCAAAGCCGTAGCTGCTGTACGGTCGGCGGGTGGAACGGTCGCCGGTGTACTAGCGCTGGTCGACCGCGAGGAGGGGGGACGTGAGGCTATCGAAGCCGCTGGCATTACTGTGGTGGCGCTCGTGACGGCACAGGAGCTAATGCCGCTGATCGCTCCGTAGCTCCGAGCTACCGGAGATACCGGAGATACCGGAGGTACCGGCAAGCCATCGCAATCCTTCAGTAAGAGGGCTGAACGAGCGGAGTGTTGCGATGTACGGAATGATCAGTTCCTCGCGAAAGCGATGGAGCATTCCCTCGCCGTCATAACGTTGCCGGAATTCCAGCGCGGTAATCGATAGGAGTGTTCGAACATGCCGTCCGAAGCTCTGAGGTGAAGAGTATTCGAGATGGTTAGCGACATTTGCCACCGAGAGCCCTGGATTCTCAAATACCCGAGCCGCATGCGTCAAGCGAGCCATCGCGAGATAGCGTTTCGGTGCAGGCAGATGCGCACGAAAGAAACGACTCATCAAGGTACTGGGCACAACTCGCAATTCAGTCGAGAGCATCCGAATCGTGCTAGTGCGCAGCCCAGGCTGGAATATGGTTTCGAAGAAGCGCCAGCAATCGTCGGGAGCACCGGCCAAATCAAGCGAGAGCTGTGCAAGTGCAATTTTTTCGATATCCCGACTTCGGTCGTGCATTAGTACCTCGCGTAGCTCCCTCCACCCTCCAGGCTGACGTACATCAACGAGGGCTCGTACTCCAGATTGACCGAGTGATAAGACTGCTTGAGGAGTTCCAGCTTCGAATTGTGTGAGAAGAGCAACCGCAGGGATTCGCGGGAATTCGCGCACGATACGACCGAATCGTGATGCATCGTCTTCGCCACCACATCGTGTAACGGACACGACGACTGCACTCACACGCTGCGCACGAAGATCGATGATGAGATCATCGATCGAATCTCGATGTACTGTTCGATAGAAGCCTTCACCTGCCGCATCAACTCGTGACCGTTCAGACGGCATCAGCATTGTGGCGACCGGGGTCAGCGCGCGAGACATAGTCATCGAGAAAGACCGCATGCGATGCCGTAGTGAGAGGATTGCCTCCAGAGGAGGTAACAGAGGACACTACGAGCATAAAAAGATGCGTCAGCGCATCGTCAGCGCACTTTTCGCTATACTACAGTGACATGATATCGGATGATCGGACGGTCGCGACGGCAGCTAATGTCATCGAGGAAAGTCCGGGCTCCAGAGGGCAAACCGCCAGGTAACGCCTGGGCACCGAGTATCCACTCGTGGAAATACGGTGATGGACAGTGCCACAGAAAACAAACCGCCGGCATTAGATCGCCGGCAAGGGTGAAAAGGTGAGGTAAGAGCCCACCGCGCAATCAGCAATGATTGTGGCAGGGTAAACCCCGGTCGGAGCAAGGCCAAATAGGCGGCGAGGGATGGCCCATCCCGATCAAGACGCCGCGGGTAGGCTGCTAGAGTGTGCGAGTGATCGTATACCGAGAGAAATGACCGTCCGACTGGGAAACCAATCGACAAAACCCGGCTTATAGATCATCCAACTCATGTCTTCCGATCTCCGGAATCGTTCTGATCTCCGGAGATCGTTTGCATCAAATCCGGTAGCAATTCAGCCGCGGCAGCTGAAGACATGAGTGTCGCGAGAACTTCGCGCTATTCCAAAGGAGTTTGCGATGCGTTTATCCGTGCTAATCTGTCCTTCGACCTTGGTCGCGAGCTCCTTCTTCTTTCTTTGCAGCTGCTCGCCACGACAGATCTTGGGAACGCCAAGAACTGTTCCCGAAACAAGACGCGACATCTCTGCAAAGAACACATCCGCAAACGAATGGGCGCTTACAAGGAGCGCAAGCAACAGACGTTATGTCATTCGAGACAGTTCAGAAATCTCGATCAGTAACGACACATTGCATTCGTCATTCATTCAAACAGTGACCATTTTGGCAATGACGGTCACTGTCAAAGGGGATTCTTTCTCGCTTGATGCAAAAGTCGAGTCGTTATCAACACTCCCTGTAGCTAATTCACAAACAGCAAAGAATTCCACAGTTCTTTTTAGCCCACTGGAGTTTCACGGAGTGTACCCAAAAACTGGACAGCTATCCACACTCACTCCATCGAGCAAAACAGGGTGCTCAGGTGGGTTAGATCCAGCTGCAGCACGAATCCAAGAGGTCTCTATCACCATTCCGGCAAAGGGGATCCAAGAGGGCGAGAGGTGGAGCGATACCATTTCGGTTACTATTTGTCGAGGAAAAATCCCGATTATGCAACAAACCATTCGCGAATACGAGCTACTCGCGTTCTTAAATTCTCAAGGTCAAGATATACTCAAGATCGAAAGAACTGGAATTACGACTCTCACCAGCTCAACAATGGAGTCAAAGAACGAAATGAGCGCGAGCGGATCCGGCACCAGCAGTGCGATGCTGCTCGTAGACCGTAGCTCTAGTTCATTAATTTCCAGCAATGGAAAGTCCTACGCTACGTTGATCGTGAACACGAGTCGAGGTAGTTACCCTTTTACACAAACCGTGGCAACGCATATCGAGCTCAGATAACAAAACTCAATCCACCAATCGGAGTGGCATAATCAGACACATATATTTGGCAACATCATCCCAACCTACAGGCTCAACTGTCGCTGCACGCTCAGGAGCTTTAAACGTCAGCTTTACTTCATCCGTCGGAAGGTTACGAAGAATTTCAAGGAGATAACTTGCATTGAATCCGATATCAAGAGAATCACCTTCGAAGTTAATCGGCAATTCATCTTGCGCCTCACCGAGATCTGGAGTTTGAACACTAAACTTAAGCATCCCGGAATTGAAAGACATCCGGATACGATGCGTCTGATCTGAAGCGATAACCGACATTCGCTTCAATGCCTGGATAAGTGCATTCCGATCAGCGAGTGCAATACGATCATTGTCCTTCGGAATAACTTGTTCGTAATTCGGATAAGGACCTTCGATGAGCCGCGTATAAACTGCTGTAAACGGCGACCGGAAGCCCAGATGGTTGTCACCTCGTGCGACTTCAAGCTCTTCCTCTGCAGGAAAGAGCCGACGAATCTGTTCGAGAGCCTTTGGAGGAATAATCAAATCACTCGAAGGAACCTCAGTAGCGCTTATTGGAATCTCCATCTTCGCCAGGCGATGACCATTTGTCGCAACCATTCGCATTTGATCCGGACGTAGTTCCCAAAGCACACCATTAAGGATCGGCCGACTTTCTTCAGTCGATGACGCAAAAGCGGTATGACTGATCAGTTTCTGCAGATCACCGGATCTGATCCTCCAGCTTTCTCCAAAGCGAATCGACGGAAAGCTTGGAAACTCGTCCTTCGGTAAACCAAGAAGCTTGAACTTCGATCGACTACACTCCAGCGTGACTTTCTGTTCGCCGCTCGCACTCACTTTTACGGGTGCTGATGGAAGTTCACGAACGATCTCCACTAACTTCTTGGCTGGAATAGTTATCGCTCCCTGTACATCTACATCAGCCATAAGTTCAGTACTCACCGCCATATCGAGATCTGTTCCAGAAATCCGGATTCCTCGATCAGTAGTTTCAACCAGAAGATTTGCAAGCACCGGTAATGTCGTCTTCGCGGGAACGCTCGCCGCTACTGCACTTAATCCCTCCTGTAGCTTCTCACGAGCGATCGTAAAACGCATTCCAGCTCCTTAGTCCGTGGATTACATGGGTGAGGTACTACTGCTTTTATATAAGTAATTAATAGTAGTAGTAGAAGTAGCTAAGGCTCATATGTGGATAGCTGTTCAAATGCTTTCCTGGTAAAGAGATAAGGCTTGAATCAATATGTGAAGACACCTTGATAACAAACAGGGTTTAACATCCCGCTCGGAGTTTCACTTCTGCTTATAGGGATTCATTCTACCTGGGGAGGTGCCTGAGGTTCTCTCTTAACATGGTGAACCGCCGTCTGTATTCAGGATCTTCCTGTAATTTCAGAACTTTTTCTAGGCTATGAATAACGGTGGAATGATCTCTGCCACCAAACGCGTTGCCAATCTCGACTAGCTGCAATCCGAGCAGTTCTCGAATTAGGTACATGGCTGTTTGTCGTGGCACCGTAAGATGCTTGGTACGACTTTTTGAGCTTAGACCCTCAATCGTCACACCCCATTCCTGTGCGGTAGCTGCTTGAATGGAACCTACAGTAAGGCGAGCGGTGATATTGGGTAGCTGGTCGAGATCCGGCTTGAGCTTATCACGTAACGCTTCCCGGGCGAGACTGATTGTTACTGGTTGGTGCTTAAGCGACGCATAAGCTAGAAGTCGGATAATAGAGCCCTCGAGCTCCCGTACGCTTGACCATACATGATGCGCAATGAAGTGGATAACTTCATCAGGAATTGTGAGTTCGAGATGATCCAAATGTGCTTTGTTCTTGAGAATGGCGATTCTGTGTTCCAAATCCGGCGGTTCTATGTCGGCGACCATGCCCCACTGAAATCTGCTCACGAGTCTATTCTCAAGACCTGGGATTTCGCTTGGTGGGCGATCACTGGTTAAAACAATCTGGCGACCAGCTTCGTAAAGCGCGTTGAAGGTGTGGAAAAACTCCTCCTGAGTTGCTTCGGTACGCTTTAAAAAGTGGACATCATCTACGAGAAGGAGATCGACTTCACGATATTTACGGCGAAAAGCTGCCGTTGCTTTCGTTTGGATCGCTGTGACGAGCTCGTTCGTGAACTGCTCAGTTGCGATGAAGCACAGACGAATTATCGGTGATTTTTCGAGAATTTCATGTGCAATTGCTTGCATCAAATGTGTTTTGCCGAGCCCTGTTTGTCCGTATAGAAAGAGTGGATTGTAGACCTTTCCAGGAGCGGCCGCAGCAGCCTGAGCCGCAGCTGCTGCGAGTTCATTGGACTTGCCAATTACGAAATTTTCGAACGTATATCGAGAGCTAAGTTGTATGTTCGGAGACTTATTGGCTTTGAGGGCGGTAGACTCTTTTGGCTCCGGGAGCGGCGCCACGAATAAGTCCATTTGGGGCCGGCCTCGACGCTCCTCATCCACCTTAAACACAATACTTATGGGATGGCCGAGTGCTACTGGCGCGTAACTGGCGAGTAACTGTGCGTGTTTTGACTCGTTCCAGTCAGCTGTGAACTGATCCGGGTTGCCAATTGTGAGTGTGTTGTCTTCAAGCGATAGCGCACTTGTCGGTTCCAGCCAAGTCTTGTAGGTCTGGGCTGATAACTCATTTCGCGCACGGTCTAAAAGGCGCGTCCAGATCTCTATTGCGGTCAGAGCCATTATTTCGTTGTGGAAAAGTCGAGGGGACGCGAAGGTAGACCGGCCCGAGTACGAAGTCAACGAGTGCCATTCGGCGCAACGTGTTCCTCGTAATCAGCAACGTCTGATCAGTTGACGTATGTCCCTGCAGTCACTATCTTTAGCGTTCTGCATTCACCGACTTTTCTTTGTACCGCATGTTGGAGTTGTCATGGGCAAGCCCACTTACCGACCCCGCAACAAGCGTCGCATCCGCACTCACGGCTTTCGCGAACGCATGGCCACTCGCTGGGGACGGGATGTACTCAACAGGCGCCGCAAGAAAGGCCGTAAGCAACTGACGGTGCAGCTTCCCTCGAAGTACGCAGGCGCCTGACGGACTCTATCGATAATCGCTTCCCACGGAGCCATCGTCTCACGCGGGGAGTTGAATTGCGATTCGTTTTACGTGAAGGGAAGCGCATTCGGACCGAGCATCTCGAGCTCCGAGTTGTCGCTTCCCTTCTCTATCATCCCCGAATAGGCTTCGTTATTCCCAAGCATGGTCACTCCATCGTGCAACGGAATCTGCTGAAGCGCCGACTCC
>JBDTXL010000320.1:0-1882 GCA_040006195.1 Gemmatimonadota bacterium
CGGTGCGGCGGTCGTGATAGTTGTGCAGCCCGTGCTCGAGCGAGTCCGCGAGCGAATCGAAGCGCGACTGCGCCGCCATTCGGATCTCCGCCGGCACCGGCGCGCTCACATTCGCTCCACTCGGCGTCGCCACGGGTGGCGCGATCGGAGGCGCCATCGGAGGCGCGATTGGTGGCGCAATCGCAGGCGCCACTGCGGCGACTGGCGCACCAGGCGCAGCGACGGTAGTGGTTGCGCTCACACTCGCAGGGATGGGCCCCGTTCCCTGCGCGATGATCGCGCTCGCCGCCGCGATCGAGTCCGCGCGCTGCTGCGCCGCGACCGCGGCCGCATTGGGCACGACCACCAGCTCGCGTTGACGCTGGATCTGAGCCACCGGCGGCTCCGGCAGCCGTCGCGCATTCCAGACCTGCACCGACACGAAGGTGATCGCGAGCGCGATCGCGACCGAGATGCCGAGCCCCACCCAGCGGCTCCGCATCGGCAGCGAGCCAATCGGGTCGATCGATGGCTGCGGGATCATGAGCGGCAGCGCGTGGATCTTCTCGTCCGGCTCCGTGCGGCGCGTCGCTCCCGACATGTGCACGCTGCGCTCGTTCTCATCGCGCTCGACGAGCTCCGACGTGCTGTAGCTCTTCCAATCGATGAGTGTGCGGAACTTCCCGCCCTCGAGAATGCCGTCGTCGTCGACCTGCTCGTAGAACGGCACGTACGCACCGCCCGCCGTCGGATCCGCATGCGCCCGGAAGAATCCGCCTGTGGGCTCATTCCCCTCCGTCGCGATCACGAGTCCGCACTGCCACGCGTCGGTGAAGCGCGCCCGATGCGTTTCGAGATCGAGCGACGATGGCGACGCCGAGAGATAGGGCGTGGAGTGATACCAGCCGATGAGCGTCGATCGCCGCCTGCGCACCTCGAGCTGCTGCCCCAGCCACTCGGCGTCCGGAATCTGCACCGGCTCGTCCTCGGCAATCGCGTGTCCCGTGCGCAGCGTTCCCGTGATGCAGAGAAAACGGCGCATCGTCCGCGGACACTCGCACGGCTCGCCGATGAGAAAGCCGAGGAGCTCCTGTTCGGGCGAGGAGGCGAGATGGCGGATGACTTCGCGAAGCGCGCCCTGCGTGATGGTGATCGCGGGGGGCGACAGCTCCATGGCGCGCGTGAGCCCCTCCACCGGCGCCCACAGAATCGCCTGGTCGTCGGGGAACAGCTTGCCGATCTGGAGCGGTGGCGGGGGGCCTGCCTTCGGGTTCCGCTGTCTCACGGGGTCACCTCGGGAGGCCACTTATATACGCGTTCCCGTCACGTCGCGCGAGCATTGCATTGTGACCATGCCGTAAGAATACCCCGATTATGCCCCTTCGATCGGCTTTCCGTCCTCGTCGACTGGTGCCAGCGAGGAGACCGCCGGCCCCGTGAAGACTTTGCCGAATGCGTCGAAGCGCGAGCCGTGGCAGGGGCAGTCCCACGACTTCTCGAGCGTGTTCCAATGGACGATGCACTTGAGATGCGGACACACCGCCGTCATCTCGTGGAGCGCGCCGTCGTCGTCGCAGTAGACGGCAATGGGATGCGTCTTGCGGCGGATCACCGTGCCTTCGCCGCACGGCAGGTTGTCGAGCGACTCGCCGTCGAGCGGGCGGATCCAGTCCGTGTACATCACGCCGACGTTGGCGTTCTCCTTCACGAACGTCTTGAGCGCCTCGTAGTTGATCGAGATGCGCGACGGATCATACAGCTTGGCCCATGGATTCTCGCGACCCGCGATGAGATCGCTGATGATGATGCCGGCCATCGTGCCGTGCGTCATCCCCATGCCGGAATCGCCGGTGCAGATGAAGACGTTGTCGTCGCCCGGATTGCGTCCGATGAACGCGAGCAG
>JBDTXL010000321.1:0-5693 GCA_040006195.1 Gemmatimonadota bacterium
GCTCATCGGAGTCGTCATCCTTGTTCCGCTGGCCAACATCGAGTCGGATTTCTCGCTCGGATTCGGCGGCTTGATCCTGAATGGCGCGGCGTTGTGGCTCGTGTTGCGAACGATACGACGGTCGGGATTGCGTCGCGACCTGCAGGCAGCAGCGAGCACCCGCTCGCGCACTCTCTCGACCGTACCACGGAGCAGTTGATGGGCGAATCCGGAGGCTTCTCCGGACGTCCAGCGCTCGCGGCCATCACATTGAAGCAGGGAGGAGACGGCGTCGCCTACGCGGGGCTGCTTCTCGAGCGAGCGCTGAGCACGATCGCGAACGAGGATGTGCCAGTGCTGGAGCTCGCGTCGGCAATGCCCACGCATCCGACCATGCTCGAGCAGGCTCGCTTCACGGCGCGGCTCGGCTACGCCCAGCTCCGGGATCGCAGCCGTTTCTGGATGTTCAACCATGTGGGGATCGCGCGCGCGCAGAACGTTGTCCCGTCGTTCGTTCGCAGGCCGTATGGAGTGCTTCTCTGCGGCATTGAGGCATGGGATCCTGCACTATCGAACGAGAGACTGACGACGCTTCGTCGCGCGACGGCGCGAATCGCCATTTCACGCCACACCGCGAATCGCGTCACGCAGGTTCACGGAGGCATCGGCCCGATCGTCGCCTGCCCGCTCGCGCTTCTGCCGGCGCCTTCATATACAACGACGCTCGACCACGCGTTGCTCGGGCAGATTCGAGACCTCAGTGTGCTCATCGTCGGCCGCATGAGTGCAGCCGAGCGTTACAAGGGACACGACGAGCTGCTCGAGTGCTGGAGCGCGGTCATGGCAGCGGTACCGGGTGCGCAACTGGTCATCGCGGGTCAGGGCGACGATGTCACTCGACTCCGTGCGAAGTCTGAATCGCTCGGCCTCGCACAGAACGTACTCTTCCTCGGGTTCGTCGGCGACGCGACACTCGAGGCCGTGCGTGAGCGAGTCGCAATGTTCGCCTTGCCGAGTCGCGGGGAGGGATTCGGCCTCGTCTATCTCGACGCGATGCGAGCGGGGCTCGCGTGCATAGGGGGCGCGGGAGACGCATCGGCGGATGTAATAGTAGATGGGGAGACCGGCACGCTCGTCGATCCCGAAGATCGTGCTGCGCTCGCCGCTTCGATCATCGCGTTGCTCACATCGCCGGCGCGGCGCGCAGCGTATGGCGAGGCTGGTAAACGTCGCTTCGAGGCGGAGTTTACTTTCGAGCGCTACTGCGACCGCCTGCGGCCGATCCTCGCGGACGCATTTTTGTGAAGGTTTTGCACGTCGCGCCGTACATCTCGCGCGCTTACGGAGGACCGACGTACTCGCTTGCGGCCTATGCGCGTGCCTCCATCGCGGCGGGAATCAAGGTTGCGATTGCCGCACCGCGGCCGCCATCTGGTGATCGCTGGCTCGCTGGTGAGCTCCCTGAAGCAGCGCTGCACGCATTCCTGGGATATGGCAAAGGCGCGTTCGTCGCTTCGCCCGCATTGCACCGCTGGCTCGCCGCGAACGGGCGCGACTTCGACGTCGTGCACGTTCACGGTCTGCTCAATCCGGTGAGCTCCCTCGCGGCTCGAGCCTGTGCTCGACACGGATGGCCGTTCGTCATCCGTCCGTTCGGCACATTGTCGCGGTACACCTTCGCACATCGGCGCGGCGCGCTGAAGAAAGCGTACAGCGAGCGCATCGATCGTCCGAATCTGCGCCGCGCTTCCGCGCTGCACTTTACGACCACGGGGGAGCGCGATGAGAGCGCGTGGCAGGGGATCGATTGGGGTACGCGCGCCTTCGTCATCCCACCCCCGTGGGTGACGCCGAAAACTGTTGCGCCTCGCACCATTCGCACGGCACGACGTACCGTGCTTTTTCTTTCGCGCCTGCATCCGGTAAAGAATGTCGAGCTCCTGCTCGCGGCCTGGCCGCTCGTGCGGATGCAGCATCCGGATGCGAGGCTCCTCATTGCTGGCGATGGCGACCGGGACTACGTGCGCTCCCTTCGAGCGAAGGCCTCGCTACTCGGAGACTCCGTCACCTTTCTCGGGTTCGTGGAAGGGGTAGAAAAGGCTAAGCTGCTCGGCGAGGCTGACCTTTTCGTTCTACCGTCGTTCCACGAGAATTTCGGAATCGCCGTGCTGGAGGCGCTTGCTTTCGGTCTTCCGGTGGTCGTGACGAGTGAGGTGCAGCTCTCGGGCTTCGTCGCCGAGCACTCGCTGGGTGTGATCGCCGAGCGCTCGGCCGAGGCGTTTGCATCGGCCGTCGTCGAGACGCTGGAGAACGATGTCCTGACTGTTCGCTGCAGAGAGCACGGTCCGGAGGTTACCGCGAGCTATTTTTCGGTCGATATCGTCGGCCGACAGCTGTTGGACATGTATCGCATTTCCTCGGATCGTCCTTTCCCGTGAGTAAATAGAGCATCATGTACGTTCTTGGCATCAACGCGTATCACGGTGACGTCTCGGCGGTGCTGCTGAGAGACGGCCAGCTCGTCATTGCGCTCGAAGAGGAGCGTTTTCGCCGAATCAAGCATTGGGCTGGCTTCCCCACGATGTCGATTCAGCGATGCCTCGAGGTTGCGGGCATCACCGGCGACCAGCTCTCGCACGTCGCCATCAGCCGGGATCCACGTGCGAACATCCTGCAGAAGGCGATGTTTGCGCTCACCAAGCGGCCGAACCTGGCAATCGTACGCGATCGACTGAAGAACGCGAAGAAGCTGCGCGACGTGCGCGGCGCGCTGGCCGAGGCGCTGGGCGTGCCGCTCGCGAAGCTCCCGACTCTTCATTATGTGGAGCACCATCCGTCGCATCTGGCGAGTGCGTTTTTCGTGTCGCCATTCGAGGATGCCGCGATCTGCGCCATCGACGGCTTCGGAGACTTCGTCAGCACGTCGATGGCGGTCGGGAAGGGGAATCACTTCGACGTCTTGCAGCGCGTGTACTTTCCGCACTCGCTCGGCATGCTGTACACGGCGGTGACCCAGTATCTCGGCTTCATGGGCTACGGCGACGAGTTCAAGATCATGGGGCTTGCGCCATACGGAAAACCCGAATTTGCAGGTGAGCTGCGTAAGCTCGTGAAGCTTCTCCCCGGTGGGACCTTCGAGCTCGTGCTCAAGTACTTTCGTCACTGGAAGGAAGGCGTCGAGATGGAGTGGACGGAGGGATATCCAACGCTCGGCCTCGTCTATTCTGCGGAGCTCGAGAAGCTGCTTGGGCCCGCGCGCAAAGCGGACGAGCCGCTCACCGAGCGCCACGAGAATCTCGCGCGCTCGCTGCAGGCGGTGTACGAAGAGTGCGCGTTCCACATTCTCAATGGATTGTGGGATCGAACGAAGAATCCACGGCTCTGTCTCGCTGGCGGTTGCGCGATGAACAGCGTCGCGAACGGGAAGGTGCGGTCGAGCACGCCGTTCAAGGAGCTCTACATCCAGCCCGCATCAGGCGACAACGGCACAGCACTCGGCGCCGCGTACTACGCGTGGAATCAAATCCTCGGCAACAAGCGCTCGTTCGTGATGGAGCACGGCTACTGGGGCACTGAGTATCCGAGCGCTCACGTGAGCCAGGTGCTCGAGGACGATGACGATTGGTCATATCAGCGCACCGATCTCACGGACGAAAAGGAAGTCTGCCGGCGAACCGCGAAGCTGATTGCCGATGGCAATGTCGTTGGCTGGTATCAGGGACGCATGGAGTGGGGCGCGCGTGCACTGGGCAATCGGAGCATCCTCGCCGACCCGCGACGCGCGGACATGCGCGACCTGATCAACACGAAGATCAAATTTCGCGAGAAATTCAGACCCTTTGCTCCATCGATTCTCGAGGAGGCGCTGGACGAATATTTTGTGGATGCCGCACCCGATCCGTTCATGCAACAGGTCTATCCGGTGCGCGAGGATAAGCGCAGCATCCTGCCTGCAATCACGCACGCAGATGGCAGTGGGCGGCTACAAACGGTGAGTGAGCGCACAAATCCGCGGTACTATCGTTTGATCAAGGAATTCCAGAAGATCACCGGCGTGCCAGTAGTGTTGAACACGAGCTTCAACGAGAACGAGCCCATCGTGGACACGCCAGAGCAGGCGGTCGACTGTTTTCGGCGAACCCGCATGGATGTAATCGTGGTGGGAAACACGATCATTCAGCGGCAGAAAGTGGCAAATCCGGTTACCTTACCATGACCTCGCATCGTCGTATCCTGTGATCCCATCGACACTTCCGAAAGCAGAGCCAGGATGTCAGGACTGATTCAACCAGGCGGCGACCTTCCGGCGAAAGTGCCCGCAGACTCCGCGTGGCCGCGTATCATTGCGGCGCCTGTCACGGGCGCCGCCGCTGGCGGCGAGCTGGGCGACCTCAAGGAAATCCTCGGCATCGCCCGGCGCCGTCGTTGGGTGCTGGCATTGTGCGCACTGGGCGGTGCGGGCATCGCTGCCTATCTCGCGTATCAGGCGAAGCCAGTCTATCTCGCGACCGCGTCCGTGCGCATCGCCGACGCGCGTCAATCGATCGCGGGCGGTATCGCGGATGTGCCGCGCGATAACTACGGCGGAAGCTTCGGCGTCGATCCTGTGCTCTCGCAGATTCAGGTGCTGAAGAGCCGCGAGGTGGCGGCGGACGCGATCCATCGGCAACCGCTCGGGCTCATCGTCTATCCAGACGGCTTTCCTGCGACCGATGTACGCGACGTGCGCGTGGACACTGAGACGTTGGGGAGTGCGCTGCTCGCCGACTTCGCGGCCGATGGCTACACGCTGCAGGAAGGAAAGCGCGAGATCTCGGCGCGATATGGGCAGCCCGTTACTACGGGCGGAGTGACCTTTTCCATCGCTTCGCGGCCAGCCCATAGAAGTGGTGCGATTGGTATCCTCGCGCTCAACAATGCAGTGGGGATGCTGCTCGATGGAGTCGATGCGCGTCCGCGGAAGAGCACCGATGTGGTGGACGTCACGTACCGTGCGAACGATCCCTACGTTGCCCAACAGGTCGTCAACGCCATCGTGAGCTCGTACAAGGCGGTCAACGCGAACAACTCACAGCAGCTTTCACGTCGCCGTCGCGAGTTCATTCAGGAACAGCTCAAGCAAACCGATTCACTCTTCGCGGACGCAACGCAGTCGCTCAGCGCCTTCCGAAGCTCATCGCAGGTATACGGTTCCGATTCGCGAGTCAGCGCGGAGCAGACCGGGCTCATGACGCTGGATGTAACGCGCGAGCAGCTTGCGGCCGACAAGTCCACGTTGCAGTCGCTTCTGGACAAGCTCCACGACGTGAGTGTGGGAAAGAGCAACGAGAAGCTCGATGCGCTGCTGGCGTCTCCCGGAGTGGCGGGGAATCCCGTCGTCTCCGCGCTGTTCGCCCAGCTCGTGCAGCTGCGTGTTCGGCGCGATTCACTCACCGTTGGTGCGTACGCATCGTCGAAGAACAATCCGGATGTGTTGAAGCTCGACACCCTGATCACGACGACGAATGCGGAGCTGATATCCGCGGTGCGCAGCAATCTGCAGTCGGACGATGCACGTCTCGCTTCGCTCGACGCGCTTCGCTCGCGAAACGCCACGAATCTCCAGCGCCTCCCCGCTGTGCAAGCGGTCGAGGCGCGCCTGCTTCAGCGCGTTGAAACGGCGCGCAAGATGGCGGACCAGCTGCGCGAGGAATATCAGAGGGCGCGCATCTCGG
>JBDTXL010000322.1:0-2337 GCA_040006195.1 Gemmatimonadota bacterium
GCGACATGCGAACCGCCTCGACCCGCTGCAGGAGCACGAGCTGCTGATTGATGTAGTAGTGCGTTTCGAGGAAGCCGCTGTTCCAAGACGCGTCTCGCGCCCCAAGCGGGAGCTGGCTGTTGTGCGTATCGGACGCGAGATAAGCGTTGTCATTGCCGTGCATGTACAGCGGAAGGAACTCGAGCCTGTGGAGGAAGAAGTCGCCCGACACTCCCGCGCGATAGAACATTTTGCGGTCAGCGCCCGTCCCGGGAATTTCCTCGCCTCCCGACGTTTGGTAGGTTGTCGGTCGCTCTCCGAGATACGCGAACGCACCCATTCGCTCGATTCCCATTTTGCCGCCGTCGAACGCCTGGCTAAAGTTCAGGTTCGCGTCGTAGCTGCTGAAGTTCTCCGAGCTCGGATCGCCATCGCTCGATGTGAGGATGGCTGCGCTGTATCGGGTGAAGCTGTTCAACGAGTGGCCCGACAGCTCGGCGCCGATCTGGTTGTCTCCCAATCCGAAATCGACTGAGCTTCCCGGCGCGACGAAGTGGTAGCTCTGATACGAGCCACCATTTCCGGAGAGAAAGAGGAAGCGCTTTTCGGAGATCAGGTTGTCGAGCTCGAACTTCCCCACCTTGAGATTCAGCCACGGGCTGTCTCCCAGGTTATCGAAGCGGACGTGCATGGCTTCGAAGCCGAACGATCCGAGATTGTCGCCCGAGAGGAGCACGACGAACGAGACGTTCTTCCAGAGCGTGCCCGCCGTCCAGATGTCGATGCCGGAGAGGTCGAAGCCGTGTGACGTGAGCGTGCGCTCGACCTGTCCGCTCTTGGAATCTCCGGGAGTCGCGTCCACGAGCTGCTTCGTGGCGCGCTCCACATGGAACTGCGGAGTGACGCGGATCGTGAGCGGGATATATGAGTTGTTCTGTGCGATCGGCGAATCCTTCTCGTTTCGCAACTGGTAGCCGTTGTCACGAAATTGCTGTCCGAAACTGTTGAGCTCCGGCCAAACCGTGTGACAGGCGGAGCATCGCAGGCCGTACTTGCGCGCAAACGCCGGAATGAGTTTCACCTTCCTCGTCGCATAGCTCGCGGTGGCGGCGCGCTCGCCATTCTGGATTGAGGCGAGATACGTCCGGTACGCGTCGGCCACGTCCTGGCTCGTTGCCGTGGTGCCGCGCTGGACCATGGTGGAATCGCTGCCACGAGCGACCATCGCGCTCGCTGTCGTGGCGCTGGCCATGCTGGCGCCGACAAGGAGCGTGCAGATCGTGATCCCTCTGAAACAGTACGAGAACATCGTCGACCTCATTGTGCCTCCGCTGGACACGGCGAGTGACCCTCAGGGAGCAGTGCTATTCGCTTCTCGACCGCAGCACTGGAGAGACTGCGTTCGCAACTCCCTGCCTGGCCGATCGTCGATGCTCCAACCGGCCGTTCGGAATGCGATAGCTATCCTTCCGGCGGGGACAAGTAGGAACCGGGCCCGCGAATGCTCAAGCAAATCGCGCACAATGATTTGTATATTTATAACTAAACGAATATTTATTTCTAAAGAATCGGCGAGAATTGGCATCGTCGCTTCGTCGACGTTGTGCGGCGGCCAGCAAAGTCTCCTGCGGCGTCGAGGATTTGGCGGCTCCTGCCCATCTCGAGCGGATCTCTACTTAGTAGCGATCCGTTACTAAATAAGAGGGGCGTGGCGCCGCGGGATTGTGCGCATGCGGGTTGGCGATGGACACGTCCCACGCCCGGGAACATCGTCGACGGCTAACGGGAGTGCGCCCTCCCGGCGACCGGACAGCACAGTGCGCGGCGGCCGATCTATCGGCCACAGGCGCACGGGCGTGCTGCTACTTGTCCTTGCTGTCCACGTTGCCGATGACGTGCACCTTGAGCCCCTCGACGACCGCATCAGAGGGATTGAGAATCAGCCGCGCGCCCTCGGGCACGTCGGCGAGCACCTCGACGGCCGAGCCGTAGTCGCGGCCCAGCGTTACCGTCACGTAATGCACGATGTCGTCGGGTCCGACCATCGCGACCTGCGTGCCCTCCGGACGGAAGACGAGCGCGCCCGACGGCACGCTCACAGGTGGCGTGCCTCCCGATAGATGGAAGTGCACCTCTGGTGCCGGCGAACACGACAAAAAAATCGGACAGAGATGAAAAAATATAGTTGGTATCTCGCTACTCAAATACTATTATAACCATACAACTACTTGATCCAGCCCGGACCATCACCGAAGCTTTAACCCATGTCTAATCGATTTAACGCCGTTACAGCCCCCTCCGTTGAAGATCGCGCGCTCGTCTTCAAGGCAATCGGAGATCCGACTCGCGTGCGGATCA
>JBDTXL010000323.1:0-2942 GCA_040006195.1 Gemmatimonadota bacterium
GTGCTGCATTACGATGGCGCGGGGTTTTCTGGGTGGCAGCGCCAACCGGCAACGCGCACGGTTCAGGGAGTACTGGAGAGCGCGCTCGAACGGTTGTGCAACGCACCCGTCGGCGCGCTCGGCGCCGGTCGCACCGACGCTGGTGTGCATGCGCGCGGACAGGCGGTGGGTGTACGAGTGCCGCTCAAGTGGGAAGCGGCCGAGTTGCGGCGGGCATTGAACGCGGTACTGCCGGCGGATGTGTGGGTCGCCAGCGCAGTCGAGATGAGCGATGCCTTTCACGCACGGTACAGCGCCACCGGACGGAGGTACAGCTACCATGTCGGCACCGATCGGGAGGCGCACTCGCCATTCCGACGCCGCTGGGAATGGGCGGTCGAGTCACCGCTGGCGCGCGACGCGCTGGCTGATTGCGCGAACGCGCTCCTCGGCACGCACCGCTTTCTCGCCTTCGCGGTACAAGGCACCGCTCCGGACGGCGACGACCATGGCTGCACGATCGCGGAAGCGGCGTGGCACGAACGCACGAACGGTCTTCGCTTCGAAGTCGAGGCAAACCGCTTTCTGCATCACATGGTACGCTTCCTTGTCGGCACGATGATCGAGATCGCGCGCGGCAAGCGACCGCTGGGAGACTTCGCGATGCTGCTCGAGGCCGAAGACAACCGCCGGACGTCGGCACCCGCGCCACCGCACGCGCTCTTTCTCGAAGTCGTACGTTATCCGCGCGACCTCTACCGGGGCGATACATGAAGATCCTGCTCGATACGGCGAGTCTCGACGAGGTGCGGTGGGCGACGGAGGTCGGCATCGTCGACGGCATCTCCACGGATCCGACGCTCATCGCCGAGGAAGGCTCGACCGACGACTATCACGAGCTGCTTGGTGAGCTCTGTCGGTTGACGCGCGGTCCAGTGCTCGCTCCGGTGCTCACGATCACCGCCCACGAGATCTATCGCGATGGCAAGGAGCTCGCGAAGATCGCCGATAACATCGTAGTCGAGGTTCCGGTAATCGAGGATGGGCTGCGCGCGACAGCGCGACTCGCGGCGGATGGAATTCGGGTCACCGCGACGCTCGTCTTCAGCGCGGCGCAAGCGCTCTTCGCGGCGAAAGCGGGCGCGTATTCGGTGAGCGCATTCGTAGGCCGCCTCGATGACATCGGAGGCGACGGGATCGCGCTCATCGGCGAGATCCGCCGGCTTTTCGATCGGCATCACGTGGAGTGCGAGCTCAACGCCGCATCGATTCGAACTCCGCGACACTTTTCGGAGGCCGCGAACCTGGGCGCCGATACCGCTGCGGTTCCTCCGGATGTGCTGCGACTGCTTCTCGTTCATCCGCTGACGGACCTCGGCATCGATCACTTCCTCAACGATTGGAGCAAGCGCGTTTCGCGCAGCCGCACGAGCCTGTGATCACGCGGACGATCGGACTCTCCCTCCTGGCGCTGGGCGCCGCATGCAGGGAGAGCTCGCACGATGCACCATCGCTCGCACTGAACACCGCGATCGCCGCAACCGCCGAGACGACATCGGTTGCGGCCGCCGAGAGCACGCTGACGACGCAGCGCCGCACCGCGATCACGGAGGCCGTCGCGCGCGTCGCACCGTCGGTCGTCACCGTTCAGACCGAGGTCGTCGATCGGTCGACGGACGCCTTCGACGCCTTCAACGGCACGAGCGAGCGCGTGCTTCCCGGCCTCGGCTCCGGCTTCATCGTGCGCGCCGACGGAGTGATCGTCACCAATGCGCATGTCGTTGCCGGCGCCAACACGATCTCCGTTGCGCTGCGCGATGGCACCACGTACCCCGCACGGCTCCTCGGCAAGGATGAAACGAACGATCTCGCGGTGCTCAAGATCGAGGCGAAGGGACTTCCGGTCGCGCCCATTGGACAGTCCGACGATCTGATCATCGGAGAGTGGGTAATCGCGATCGGCAATCCGTACGGCTTTCTGCTCGGCAACTCGGAGCCGAGCGTCACCGTCGGCGTGATCAGCGGCACGGGACGCAACCTCGTCGCGCGCTCGCAGGGATCGGCGATGTACGTCGACATGATCCAGACGGACGCGTCGATCAATCCCGGCAACAGCGGCGGTCCGCTGGTCAATGCGCTCGGCAACATCGTAGGAATGAACAGCTCGATCTTCTCGCCGAGTGGCGGGTCGATCGGATTGGGATTTGCGATCCCGGTAAATCGGGTAAGGCATGTCACGGAGGATCTGCTCGCGCACGGCACGGTGCGGCGGCCGTGGATCGGGCTCAAGCCCGAGATTCCGCAGGGACAGAGTCAGCGCGAGTCGCTGCGTTCGGGCGTGATCGTTGGCGCCGTGGTGCCGGGCTCTCCGGCCGATCGCGCTGGGATTCGGCGCGGTGATGTGCTCACGCGCTCACGCGCGCGCGTGATCCGGAACGCCTTCGACTGGGAGGCGGAGCTCCTCGATCTTCGCGTGGGAGACCAGGTGCCGCTCGTGCTCAGGCGAGCCGGGCGCGACTTGCCGGTTTCCGTGACGATCGCCGACTTGCCGGAGGTGAGCGCGGCGAAGGTCGCAGTGCTCAAGGAACTGGAGCTGGTCACGCTCACCCCGGCGATCCGCGTCGACCGCGGCATTCGGAGCCCGAAGGGCGCGCTCCTCTACAACGTGAGCGATCGTGTCAGTGACGAGCTCGGACTCGCCAAGGGCGACGTCATCGTTCAGATCAATCGCATTCCGATCGAGACAGCGAACGACGCGGCGCGCGCGCTCAATTCGGGCGTGGGGCGTTCAACCATCCACATGTTTTTCGAACGAGGGGGCCGTATCTACTCCACCGATTTCATGATTCGATGAGCAGTCATACACGCTACACGTCGCCGTTGAGCGAGCGCTACGCATCGAAGGCGATGCTCGAGCTCTGGTCGCCGCAGCGGCGCCACAGCACGTGGCGGCGGCTCTGGCT
>JBDTXL010000324.1:0-3170 GCA_040006195.1 Gemmatimonadota bacterium
TCTTTCCAAAGTTACTCGCGATGCCGGTCGCATCGGTGGTTCCGGCGAAGATTTCTGCCGATTTCAGCGAGCATCCCGTGGGCACCGGTGCCTGGAGGCTCGTCTCCTGGCAACACGACGATTTCGTGCTCCTCGCGCGGAATCCCGAGTACTTCGGGGGCGTCCCGAAGCTCGACTCCCTCATGATCCGGATCATTCCGGAGCCCTCTACGGCCGTCGCCGAGTTCGAGAGTGGGAATATCGACCTGCTTTACGTGCCGGAGGCCGATGCGCAGCGCTGGGAGCAGGCCGATGAAAAGAAGGCGCTCCTCACATCGGCGCCCGCACTGCGCCTCTGGTACGTTGCGCTCAACACCACGCGTGGTCCGCTGAAGGATGCGCGCGTGCGACAGGCACTCAATCACGCCGTCGATGTGCACACGATCCTCGACAAGCTCCTGGGCGGACGCGGGCATCTCGCGGCTGGCGTGATTCCACCCACGCTCGAAGGCGCCGACGCCGCGCGCGCGCCCTATGCGTACGACACCGTAGCCGCCCGGAAGCTGCTCGCCGCCGCGGGCTACGCGAAGGGCTTCGACATCCAGCTGTGGGTGCCGCAGGATCCCGCCTTTGCGCGCGTTGCCGAGTCGATTCAGTCGTATCTCGCCGTGGTTGGCGTGCGCGTGAAGCTCGTGCAGCGCGAAAGCGCTGCCGCGCGCGAGGCCGCGCGCAACGGACAGGCGGACATGATCGTGAAGGACTGGTACGCCGACTATCCGGACGCCGAGAACTTTCTGTATCCGCTGTTGCATGGCGCGAATCGTGGAGTGGGAGGCAATGTGTCCTTCTACGCGAACCCCGAGTTCGATCGCATCGTCTCCCTCTCGCGCGTCGAGCAGGACTCGTCGAAGCGCACCGCGCTGTATCGGCAGGCGGACTCGCTGTCGTTCGCTGAGGCGCCCATGATTTATCTGTTCTTCTACAACGAGCTGTACGCAGTGCAGCCGTGGGTGAAGGGGTTCGTGGTGCCGACGATCTTCAACGGCCAGAAATTCACGGACGTGTCGATCGCGGCGCACTGACGATGGCGTACTGACGTGGGCGCGCTGCTTGCCCGACGTGCGCTCCTCGCGATCCCGACGCTCTTCGGCGTCGTCGTCGTCGCCTTTCTTCTGCTGTATGTCGCGCCCGGCGATCCCGTGCTCGAGATGGTCGGCGAGCGCGCCGACTCGGCAACCATCAATCGGCTCAGGAAGGAGCTGCATCTCGACGAGTCGCTGCCGCGCCAGTTCGCGCACTACACGGGCGGAGTGTTGCGCGGAGATCTCGGTCGCTCCTTCATCACCGGCCGCCCGATCGCTCGCGACATCGCGGAGCGCTTTCCGAAGACGCTCGAGCTCGCGGGCGCGGCGATGCTGCTCGCGATCCTGGTCGGCGTGTCCCTCGGAGTGTTGAGCGCGCGACATCCCGGCGGGTGGATCGATCGCGGCGCTCTCGCGCTCGCGTATCTCGGAGTCTCCTTTCCAGTGTATTGGGTCGGGCTGCTCCTGATTCTGCTCTTCGCGGTCGTGCTGCAGTGGCTCCCGCCTTCGGGCTACGGCAGGCCGGAGTTTCTCATTCTTCCGGCTCTCGCGCTCGGCTCACGATCGATCGCCTTCCTCGCGCGCATGACGCGATCATCGATGCTCGAGGTGCTGTCGAGCGACTACGTGCGCACGGCGCGCGCGAAAGGCGCGCGCGAGAAGCTCGTGCTCCTCCATCACGCGCTCAGAAATGCGCTCGTCCCCGTGATCAGCGTGCTCGGGCTCGACTTCGGATCGTATCTCACCGGGAGCATACTCACCGAAACCGTCTTCAGCTGGCCGGGAATCGGTCGCTATGTCGTGAACGCGATTGGCCGCAGGGACCTTCCCGCCATCCAGGGAACCGTGTTGTTTTTGAGTGTGGTGTTCGTGGCGGTGAACGTCATCACGGATCTCGCCTACGCCGCTGCCGATCCGCGCATCGCGTACGACTAAGCCGCTCGCTCCCTGCGAAACCGGGTGCAGCGCCAATCCGTTGGGAATCACGTGACTACTCCGTATCAGCCGCCGAACGACCAGGGCGCGGCGAGCTATCCGCCGCCAGCTCCGATGCAGTTGATCGCCCCCGAGAGCATGGTACCGGCGGCGCGCGGCGTCTCGGCCTTTCTCTCCTCGCAGGTGCGCGGCGGCGATTGGATCCTTCCGCGCCTCTTTCGCGCGGTTGCCTTCTGGGGCGAGGTGACGATCGACTTGACGAACGCGCGCTTCGGCGCAGGCACTTCGCGCATCGAGCTCATGGTGATCATGGGGAGCGTCACGATTCTCATTCCCCCCGATGTGCGCATCGAGTGCGATGGCGATGCCTTCATCGGTTCGTTCGAGCTGCAGGGCCAGAAGTGGTCCATGCCGTCGGAGAATTCACCCACGATTCACGTCACGGGCGACGCGTATATAGGCTCGGTGGAGATCAAGGTCATAAACCCGAATGCCCCGTCGTGGATGCAGACGCTTCGCAATCGCTGGAATGAAGCGCGCGGACTCGGCGCGGGCGAGCGCTGACGGTCGTCAGCTCACGAACTTCGGCGAGATCACACTCCCGCTGTGCTTTCCCTCGATCGCCTCGACGTACGCGCGCGCCACATCCGCCGCCGGCATCCCGCCCGTTGGATCCATCTTGAACGCGATCAGCGTCTCGGTGATCCACGGCGGACTGATGATGTTCACGCGAATTCCGCGCGGCGCCTCGAGCGCGGCCGAGCGCCCGAACCCCTCGACGCCGGAATTCACGAGGCTCACCGCGCCGCTCCCGATCGACGGCTGACTCGCGAGCACTCCGCTCGTCAACGTGAACGAGCCGCCATCGCTCACCGAATCGAATCCGTAGCGTACGAGATTCACCTGCCCCATCAGCTTGCTCTTGAGGCTGAACGCAAAGTCATCATCGCTGAGCATCGCAAGCGGTGAGAACTTCGCCTCGCCCGCCGCGCTCACGACGGCGTCCAGCCTTCCGATGCGCTTGTACAGCGCGCGGATCGAGTCGGGATCAGAAAGGTCGACCTTTTCGTGCGCCTGCTGCCTGCTCGCCAGAACGAGCTCGTGGCGCCCCTGCAACGCGGCAACGAGCGGCCGCCCAATGGTGCCCGTGGCACCGATGATGAGAATTCGCAT
>JBDTXL010000325.1:0-3969 GCA_040006195.1 Gemmatimonadota bacterium
GGCTACGTCGATCTCACCGTGCCACCACGCGGGCTCACGCGCGTCACACTCGAGCTGGCCCCGGACTCGTCGTCAGGAGGGAAGCTCGCGGGCAAGGTGACGACGAAGGACGGTCGCCCGCTCGAGGGAGCGCAAGTCGTCGTCGACGGGTCAACCGCGACTGCAAGCACCGACGCACGCGGAAGCTTCTCCCTCGCCGCACTCCCGCTCGGCACCCGCATGATCGAGTCGCGCGCGCTCGGCTACGCGCCCACGCGCGTGGCCATCACGCCGTCACGGGACGAGACGGAGACCATCACCATCGTCATGGACAAGCGGGTCGAGACGCTTCAAGAGGTGACCGTGTACGGCAAACGGAGCTCGCGCATGCGCGATTTGACCGGCTTCCTGGATCGCAGCAAGCGGGGCTTTGGCCACTTCGTGACGAGAGCGGAGATCGATGCCACGAATCCGCAGAGCATCTGTGATCTGTTGCGTCGCATGCCGGGGGTGAACGTCGCGACAGACGCGGGAATCGGTTGCAGCGCCTCGATTCGAGGGATGCAGAGCCTGAGTCGCTGCGAGCCGACAGTCTACCTCGACAACATGCCCTTCATGGGCACCATGTCCGAATTCACCGCCATGATACTGCCGCGCGAGATCATGGGACTCGAGCTGTACTCGAGCGCGACGGAGCCGATTCAGTTTCCGGGAGGGTGCGGCGCGATCGTCGCCTGGACTCGCTAGGCGACGCCGAACTTGATGTCAGCGCCCTGCGTGTAGACGCCGCCCTTGTTGTCCTTCCATGTGATCGTCACGCGCGCTTCCTTGTCCGCGCGGAGCGAAAAGCCCACGAACGGGTCGCGGCTGATACCGGAGCTCCATTCGAAATGCGCGACGTGCTCGCCGCCATACGTGATCACCACGTCGTTCACGAAGTAGGCGGGGATCGGGATCCCGGCCTGATCGCGGCTCATTCCCGTGAGCATCGGGTGCGAGAGCAGCGCGCGAATGTTGATCACCGAGCCTCGCGTGATCTTCGTTGGGAGAATGATCTTTCCCTGGCCGACGTCGCTCATCAGACGCACCCGTTGAGTGAGGTGTAGACGAAGCGCGACGTGGTCCAGAGCTCGCCCGTGCTCGTCTCCGCAATCACGCGCACGTGCGAGCTGCGCCTCATCTTGATGCGAGTGTCGAGTGTCGCGGCGCCGATCGCGGCGGTGAAGTCGAAGCCGGCGAGGTAGATGTCGGGGTTGTGATCGACGACGATGTGAAAGCCCTTCACGAAGTTGTCGGCCGTCATCGGCAGGTCGCTCTCGATCAGCAACGGCACCTCACGGCTGTCGGGCGCGACGTCGGGGACGTCGAGTGTGACGTGCCCCTCGCGGATCACGCGCGAGCCGAACTTTTCGCGGAGCACTTTCTTGACGTCGTCGTCCGGCTCGTTGCCCGGACCGGCGAAGAGCGGGGCGGCAGAGGCGCCCGTGCTCGATGCGGCAAGCGCCGCAACGGCGAGGGCCGAGGACTTGAGGAAAGTGCGGCGGGACAGTGGATTGCGCACGAGACACCGGAGGCTGCGGGACGGCCTAAATATAACGACCGGATCGGCCGTGATTTGCTTGTTTTGAGTGCCTCGAACGGCTAGAAGCCGGGCGGCGCATAGGGGAGGGTGGACGACACATCCCGACTCACGCTCCGTCCGCAAACCGTCCCGCGCGTGTGGATCGAATAAGTGGCGGAGTCGGCAGTCGGTATCCCTCTATCCACCGCGAAATCGATCGAAACGTCCAGGGGACAGGTGCCCGAGTGGGATCCGGTCGAATACTGTACCGTTCCGACGTTCGTTTGTGTAAATGCAGAGTGCGAGCTATCGATGGTGTCTCCGTGAATGATCGTGGAGTCCACAATGGTGACCGCCAGCGTCGGTTTCGAAGTGAACGTCCACACATTCGAATGATTGTCAGCAACCGCGCACTTGGCGAGCGTGTCGGTGAGAGCGGTGACCAAATTGCCGGCTGTGTCCGTCACGACCGATCCGATCGTAGCGATGCGACCTCCCTTCGGGCAGGTGGCTGAGCCGGAGACCAGGAGCGCCTCCGCCCTGACCCGGCGCGCGCTCAAAAGTTGGGACGAAGCGACGCGCGTGTTCGGATGCCCCAGCGACGTTCCAAGCACGAACGACAACGCGCTCGACATCGACTGCAGCTGATCTGTGGTGAGATCACTGCCCGGCCCGGTGCTGGAGTCGCTGCAGGCGGCGCTGAGCGCGATCGAGACGAGAGCCACGAACGAAACGCACTTTCTCTGCGACATGGTCGATGGGGTTAGAGGAAGCGGGTCGTGCGTGTGTTCGTCAATCCGGCCAGCTATTTACGATGAGCGTGTCGCTGCTGACAGTGCGTCCACAGATCGTGCCGTTCGTGCGAATGCTGAGCGTCTGGGCGCGCGTGATTGCCGTGGCAAGAGTCAGGTGATCGGCAATGGAGATATCGATCGCGCACGATCCGGTCAAGATTCCATTGGTGTATCGAATTCTTCCGATATCGGACTGCGTCGTCTCGAAGTCGATGGAATCAATCACCACGATGCCGATGGTCGACGTCACCGCAGAATCGGAGGTGAAGCGCCAGACCGCTCCGTCGCCATCGCGCATCCCGCAATCGAGGAGCGTGTCCAGAACCTCGATGAATTGACCCGACGGAGATTCCACGACGGTTCCAGTGACGCCCGTGCGCCCGCCCTCCGGGCACACGATTCCCCCGGAATAGGGACGCCGGTCGTCCGTCGCATGACGCGCACCGGTTGGTGAACGCAGCGAGAAGAGAATTGACGGACTCTCATAGGAATACTCGAGCAGTGCCGTCAACGCGGTGGACAGTGACGCAACCTGCGATTGCGAGAGCTGCCCACTCGGTGGCGGCGTGATGTCACTCGAGTCGCCGCCGCATGCAGCAACCAGCGCAATCGCAAAAACAATGATACGACGGCGTATCATCGTCTTCTCGGGCGAGGTACCAGCTCGCCGCCGCAATTGGGGCAGACGCTGTTCATTGATGTCGCGCACGACTCGCAGAAGGTGCACTCGTACGAGCAAACGAATGCGCGCTCAGTCGCCGCCGTCGCTGCATGGCACTTCTCGCACTCAGAACGCATCTCGAGCGCCATCGTGAACCTCCTGCTTAACTCCCGCCGGCTGCGCGGGTCGCGACTACGACACCAGCGGCATCACCTGCTCGGCGAAACGCTCCATCTCTTCGGCCTGCGGGCTGCATTGCAGCAGCAACAGGTCCACGCCCACAGCCTCGAATTCGCGCACGCGATCGGCGACCTGTTCCGGTGTGCCGACGAGCCCCGCACGCAGCCCGCGGTTCGAGACCGAGTAGTCCTCGAGGGACACCTGCTGCTCCAATTTGGTATTGGCGATCCAATCGCGGTAGTTGCCATAGCCCGGCGTCCCTTCCGACACGTTGGTTATGCGCGCCAATTCCTTCTTGACTTCTGCATCGCTGTCGCGGACGATCGCATACGCGGCCATTCCGTACTGCATCGGCGGCTTGGCAAAGCCTTCGCGGCGTTGCTTCAGGTCCGAGACTTTCGGCGCTATTCGCTCAGGCGGATCGCCATGCATGACGTAGGCGTCGCAGTCGCGCGCTATCAGAGTCTTCGCGGCCTCGGACTCGCCACCCGCCCACACCGTCGGCCGGGTGCGCGCGCCGCGCGCCACGGGCTTGGGCTCGACGATCGTCTCATCGACCGTATAATACTTGCCCTCGTGCGAGAGCTGATGGTCGCGCCATGCACCATCGACGATGCCGAGCCATTCCTCGGTGCGCGCGTAGCGATCATCGTGCTCGTCGAAGCGCACGCCGAAGCGGCGCGCCTCATCTTTCCACCACGACGACACGAGATTGAGCGAGAGACGACCGCCCGCGATTTGATCGATGTTCGCGGCCTGCTTCGCGAAGATCGCGGGGAGATGAAAGGTCGGAC
>JBDTXL010000326.1:0-3511 GCA_040006195.1 Gemmatimonadota bacterium
CGCGCGCGCAGACGCTCGTCGCGCAGAACCAGCGCATCGTCGCGCGCGCCGACACGCTCCTGATAGCCGGGCGCATCTTCGCGGCGGAGTCGCTCTACTACATCGCCGTGCGGCGCGGCCCGCGCGATCCCGGCGCTCGCCTCGCGCTCGGCCGCTATCTCGCGCAGCGTGGCGCGCTCAAGGTCGGCGCGGTGCTCATGGAGGAGGCACGCTACTTCGGCGGTGATCCCGCGCGCATCGCGATCGAGCTCGCGCCGGTGTATCAGCGGCTCGGCGAGTACAACCATCTCGCGGCGCTGCCGTCGAGCGCGGTGCCGTACGGCGAGCGGATGCGCGCCGAGTATCTGCGTGACAATCGCCCGGGTATCTCGGGGCCGGACTCGGCGAGCGTCGACTACGTGGTGAACGACAGCCAGCTGCTCGGCCGAGTGGCGCTCGTCATCGGCGCGGACACGGTGCTGGCGACGATCGATGCGCGTAGCGAGGGGCTCGTGCTCGACACGGCGTGGGCGAAGCGAAAGGAGCTTCGGCGCTTCGGCGCGCGCACGCTTGCCGCGAGGGACGTCGATGCGGTGACGCCTGCCGTCGTGCTCGGACCGTACACCTTCACCAACGTGCCGACGCACTTCGCCGAGCTGCGCGGCGCGGCGAAGGCGACGATCGGGCTCGACCTGATCGGACAGCTGGCGCCGAGCTTCGATCCGCGGCGAGGAAAGGTCGTGCTGCGTGCGGGAGGCAGACTGCCGGCATCATTCCCGGGGCTGCGGATCGCGACGCTGACGAACGATCGCGGCGTGTACGTGGTGAAGGGCGAGACGATCTTTCCGCTCGGCCACCCCGATGTGCAGCGCTACTTCCGGAATTCTCGCTGGACGCTGAATCCGAAGAAGGGCGAGGTGCTGGTGGATTCGGTGGGGACGCCGAACGCGTTGTAGCTTCCCCAAGATCTTTTGAATTCGAGAGATCTTCAGCGCCCGATTCGCATGAGCTCGACGAGCAGACAGCGGTCCTGCACCACCTCGATCCCCGCGCGCGCCAATCGCTCGGCGACGTCGTCGTGGCGAATGCCTGACTGGAGCCAGACTGCCTTCGGTCGCTTCGCGAGAATGTCGTCGACGTGTTTCGGGATGTCCTGCGCGCGACGGAAGACATCGACCAAGTCGATGTCGCCGGGAATCTCCGTGAGCGTGCGATATACCGGCTTTCCGAACAGCTCGCGCAGCTCGGGATAGTAGACAGGCACCGGAATCACGTCGTAGCCTGCGCGATGCGCGTGATCGGGAACGTAGTACGCGGGGGCACCCGACTCCGGCGTCTTCACACCGAGCACCGCGATGCGGTGCGTCCGCTCGAGAAGCGCGCGCAGCTCGGCCGGCGTTTCGAGTAGCCGCGCGCGCCACGCGTCGGGCGGCTCGGCATCGGGTTCGCGCAGCGCGCTCATTCGTCGCGCCCAGGTGCAAACGCGTCGACGGACATCTTGAGCTGCTGGTTGAGCTCCGCGTCGCCGCTCAGCAACGTTTCCCATGAGATCTCACGCCCCTTCCGGCGCCCCTTGAGGTGGATCTTTACCCCTTCGGGCGAGATGATCACGGTGTAGAGCTTCTTGCCGAGCATGATCTCGCGCTTGATCTGGCCTTCGAGCCTTGTGGTCACGGTCGTTGCCTCGGGAAGGAAGCGGAGCGGCATCGTGCACCATGCAGCTGGTCAAAATGTATGCTTGCCCACTTCCCATACTCCCACATGCCGGGGGTAACGTGCCTCTGGCCGCTCAGCTAGCTTTGGTGACTGTATACAATGTCCGCCGAGTACTTGAGGAGATCTTCGAATGCGAATGCTTGTTCTTGGCGCGGGGCTGCAAGGCTCGGCCTGCGCGTACGACCTGCTTCAGAATCCCGAAGTCAGCGAGGTGCGCCTCGCCGATCTGAACGTTACGCACCTCCCCGATTTTCTCAACGAGTACTCGGGCAAGCGGCTCATTCCGACTCCGCTCGACGTGCGCAATCGCGACGCCGTCCTCGCGGTGATGCGCGAGAGCAAGGCGACGATGAGCGCGATCCCGTATTACTTCAATCTCGACCTCGCGCGGCTCGCCGTGCAGGCGGGAACGAACTTCTGCGACCTCGGCGGCAACACCGAGATCGTCTTTCAGCAGAAGGAGCTCGACGCCGAGGCGCGGAAGGCGAAGGTCACGATCGTTCCGGATTGCGGTCTCGCGCCGGGGATGGTGAACATCCTCGCGCAGTACGGCATTACGCAGCTCGATGATGTGAAGTCCGTGAAGATCTTCGTCGGCGGGCTCCCACAGCAGCCGGAGGGCCCGCTCGGCTATCAGATCGTGTACTCGCTCGAGGGCGTGCTCGATTACTACACGACGCTGTCGTGGATCGTGCGCAATGGGAAGCGCGAGCAGGTGAAGGCGCTCTCCGAGCGCGAGCCGGTGCTGTTTCCGAAGCCCGTCGGTGAGCTCGAGGCGTTCCACACTGCCGGCGGATTGTCGACGATGGCGTGGCGCTACGAGGGGAAGATCCCCTCGATGGAGTACAAGACGCTCCGCTATCCGGGACACGCGCACATCATGGAAGCGATTCGCGAGCTCGGGCTGCTCGAGCTCGCGCCGATCGACGTGAAGGGCACGAAGGTCGTTCCTCGCGATGTAATCGTGGCGGCGATGGGCCCGCGACTCACGAAGCCGAAGGGGCGGGATCTCGTCGCGCTGCGCGTAGAGGTCGAAGGAACGAAGGGCGGCGAGGCGAAGAAGGTCGGCTGGGAGCTGCTCGATTACTACGACGAATCGCGTGGCATCAGCGCAATGATGCGAACGACCGGCTACTCGCTGTCGATCACGGGGCAGATGCAGGCGAACGGCGAGCTCGAGACGGGGGTCTACACCCCCGACGAGTGTATCCCGGCGGAGAAGTACATTTCGGAGCTTGCGAAGCGCGGCGTGATGATCAAGGCGATTTAAGTCCGATGATCGAGGCGTAGTTCACAATGCAGCGATCATTTGCGCGTCTCGGCGACCCTGTCGCCACCGTCGAGACGCCGGCGCTGGTCATCGACCTCGATGCGATGGAGCACAATCTCGCGGCGATGGCGGCCTTTGCACGCTCGCACGGTGTTGGCTTGCGCCCGCACGCCAAAATGCACAAGAGTGCAGCGATCGCGAAGGCGCAGCTTTCCGCCGGCGCTGTCGGCGTCTGCGTGCAAAAGGTCAGCGAGGCCGAGGTGCTCGCTGATGCCGGAATCGCGGACATCTACATCAGCAACGAGGTGATCGACGCGGCGAAGCTGATGCGCGTTGCCGCTCTGGCGGGGCGCATCACTCTCGCCATCGCGGTCGATTCGAAGCTCGGCATAGATCGACTCGCCGAAGCCTGCAGGGCCGCCTCGAGCGAGCCGAAGGTGTTCGTCGAGATCGACGTCGGCCAAGGCCGCTGCGGCGTCGCGCCAGAGGACGCAGGTGCGCTCGCGCGCCATGTCGTCTCGAGCGGCCTGCGCTTCGCTGGCATAC
>JBDTXL010000327.1:0-2018 GCA_040006195.1 Gemmatimonadota bacterium
GTGCGCAACGGGAGCTTCGCAAAGAACTGGATCGACGAGAACAAGAACGGGCGTCCCGAGTTCGCGAAGTTCCGCAAGAAGGACACGGAGCATCCGATCGAGAAGGTCGGGCGCGAGCTGCGCCGCAAGATGCCGTTCGTCGAGCCGCGTGAGCGAATACCGGGGCAGGGAGGCGCCTGATCATGGAGGGTGCGGTTCGCATCTTCGACACGACGCTTCGCGATGGCGAGCAATCGCCTGGATGCACGATGTCGCGCGACGAGAAGCTGGCGATCGCTCGCCAGCTCGCGAGGCTCCAGGTCGACGTCATCGAGGCAGGTTTTCCGGCGGCCTCGCGCGGCGACTTCGATGCCGTAGAGGCAATCGCCGGTGAGATCGGCACGTCCGAAGGGCCGATCATCTGCGGGCTCGCGCGGGCGAATCGCGAGGACATCGATATTTGCTGGCGGGCGATCGAGACGGCGTCGAAGCCGCGAATCCATACCTTCCTTGCGACATCCGATATCCATCTACAGTACAAGCTGCGGATGTCGCGCGAGCAGGTGCTCGAGGCCGTGCGCACGATGGTCGCGTTTGCGCGCGAGCGGTGCGAGGACGTCGAGTTCTCACCGGAGGATGCGGGACGGAGTGACCCCGCTTTCCTGCATCAGGCGCTGACGGCGGCGATCGAGGCGGGGGCAACGACGCTCAACATTCCGGACACCGTGGGCTATGTGATGCCCGACGAGTATTTCGCGATGATCGCCGGGATTCTCGCGAAGGTCCCGGGCGCGCGAGACGTCGTGATCTCGACTCACTGCCACGACGATCTCGGTCTTGCGGTCGCCAACTCGCTCGCGGGCGTGCGCGCGGGCGCGATGCAGGTGGAGTGCACGATCAACGGGATCGGTGAGCGAGCGGGGAATGCGTCGCTCGAGGAGATCGTGATGGCGCTCCACACGCGCGCGCAGCACTTCGGCGTCGCGACGAACGTGCAGACGAAGCAGCTCGCGCGCACGTCGCGGCTGCTCGCGGCGATCATCGGGGTGCCGGTGCCGCCGAACAAGGCCATCGTCGGTGCGAACGCGTTCGCGCACGAAGCCGGAATCCACCAGGACGGTGTGCTCAAGAATCCGATGACCTACGAGATCATGCGTGCCGAGACGGTGGGACTCGACGGCAACGCGCTCGTACTCGGGAAGCACTCGGGGCGACATGCGCTGCGCGCGCGGCTCGAGGCGATGGGGCACAATCTCACCGACGACGAGTTCCGCCACGTCTTCACGCGCTTCAAGGATATCGCGGACAGGAAGAAGCTCGTGGAAGAGCGCGATCTCGAGGCGCTGGTGGTTGGCGAAGTGCGAAGGCCGCAGCCGCTGTTCGTGCTGCGGCACGTGCAGGTGTCGTGTGGTACGGAGCTGATTCCGACGGCGACCGTGCGGCTCCTGGGGCCGGATGGCGAGGTGCGCACGGAGTCGGCGCAGGGCACGGGGCCCGTCGACGCAGTGTGCGCGGCGATCAACAGGATCGTCGGAGATCCTGGGGAGCTCGTCGAGTTCGACGTCACGGCGGTGACGGAGGGGATCTCTGCCGTCGGCGAGGTCACGATGCGGGTGCGCGAGCGGAGGGCGCAGGAGGCGCTGCACTCGACGGAGGCGCCTGACGTACAGATCGCCGACGTCGAGCGGAACGAGCGCTTTCCGGTGTACAGCGGGAACGGCGTGCACGTCGATATCGTGGTGGCGGCGGCCGAGGCGTATCTGTCTGCGCTCAACAGACTTTTCCACGCGCGGGCGGCGGCGTCGAGCGATGCGCCGGCTCGTCGTGTTTTGGAGGCGTCGCCTCGCGTGGGCAGGCACGTGGAGGAAGAGGCGCGCACGGCGTAGCGTCGGGGCTTCACAGGGTCTGGATGCACAAACGCCCCGCGCTTCGAGAGCGCGGGGCGTTCATGCGTGGCTGGTGAGCTGCGGGAGCAGCTCCTCAGATCACGGGTCGCAGGTGATGATACCGTCGAGCGTCGTCGCAGCGGCCTGGCTACC
>JBDTXL010000328.1:0-1896 GCA_040006195.1 Gemmatimonadota bacterium
CACTCCCCTGTACGCTCGCGTGGCTCGCCATGATGTGGGAGCTGATCGCCTATCGGCCCTCAGAGATCGGCGAAGCTCACGAGCTCGATGTCTCCGCGCGCGAGGCGCTCGCGCACACCTGCTGAGAGCAGCTCCGCGAGCTCGATCTCGCGGGGTGCAGTGTACGGATCCTGAGCAGCCAGCGAAGGGTCGACGTGTCCCGGATGCACCATGAGCTCCGTGCTCCCGGGCTCGAGCGTGTCGAGCGCGCGTCGGAGCCGGCTCGCGAAGTGCGTCCCGCCCTGCAGCGAGATACCGCGAAAGTGGTCCGTCGTCACGAGCGGAGAGGGAAGCGGCAGCGCACGCGCCGTGCCGATCGCCCACTGAAGCACGAGCTTTCGCGACGTCGCGCCCGCGTCGAGCGTATTGATGCCAAGCGGCTCGCGCGGAATACGAATCACTCTCACCCCCGACTCGGCCGCCACGCGTGCGACCACCGGGAAAATCCCCGGCATCGCGTGCGCGTGCCGGTGGCTGTCGAGATGCGTCACAACGATTCCCGCGCCGCGCACGCGCTCGATCTGCGCGCTCGTCTCCGCCTCGAGCTCTCCGGCATCGATGCGGCCGAGCATCGCGCGACGCGCGAGGGCGCCGAGAGGGTAGAGCTCCGACGTCGCGGGATCGGTGAGCGTCGGCACGCGGAGCAGCGGCCTTCCCTGCACCAGGTTGAGATGGATCCCCACGCCGAGCTTCCGGTTCGCCCGCGCAAGGCGCACCGCGTTCTCCCAATCGAGACCGTTCGCCATGATCGATGTCGACGTTACGCTACCGGCCGAAAACGCCTCGGCGATCCCGCGCGTCACGCCGTTGGAGAATCCGAAATCGTCGGCGTTGATGATGAGTCGCTTGCGATCAGGCGTAGCGCCCTCGTCGGTCGTTGCGCCGAATGTGCACGAGGTCGCGCATCATCCGAATCGCGTCCTCGGCGAAGCGCACCGTCGTCGGCTCTTCGTCATAGCGGAAGAATACCGCCGTCTGGACGAGCGACAGCTTGTGCTTCTTCGCGATGAACAACGCCTCGACGTCGAATCCGAAGCGCGGAATCGTGATTCGTGGAAATACGATCTCGGCCGCGTGCGCCGTGAAGCCCTTGAGCCCCGCCTGCGTATCGAGCACGTGCGGAATGAGTGTCCAACGCACCATGGCGTTGAACACCCGGCTCATGACATGTCGCGTGTAGAGGTACGAGAAGAACGTCGGGCTCATGAGATAGCGCGACTCCGCGAGCACCCGGCATGCGATCGCGACTTCCGCTCCGCCTTCGAGATCCGCGAGAATCTTCCCGACTTCGCTCGCAGGGTACGCGAGATCGGCGTCAGTGAAAACGCGATAGCTCCCCACGGCGGCGCGCATCCCCCGCGTGACCGCGCTTCCCTTGCCGCGATTCTCATCGTTGCGAATGAGCCGCGCCTCTTCCATCGAGCTCGCGAACTCCCCGAGAATCCTTCGGGTCTCGGCGTTGGAACAGTCGTCGACGAGAATGAGCTCCCACGTGTACGGCTGCGCGCGCAAAAAGGTGCGCAGCTGCTCGAGGCTCGAGGGAAGACGGTCCGCGCCGTTGTAGACGGGGATGACGAGCGAAAGGTGTGGAGGCGCACCCACGGCGACGGTCGAGGTCATGCTGCACGCGCGCTGCCGCGAAGCCGCGTCATGAGCTTCTCGGGCCAGTCGCGCTCCATGCACGGCCGCTCGATCAGCGCGAAGTAGACACCGCACACGAGCAGCACCGGAGGCACGATGATCGCCGTCTGTAGGAGAAGATGGATCCACTGCGCGGAGCTGGAGCCGACCGACAACGTGTGCCGGCCGATGATCGAGATCAGCGCGAAGTGCAGCAGATAGATCGAGTAGCACATG
>JBDTXL010000329.1:0-6763 GCA_040006195.1 Gemmatimonadota bacterium
AGTGCGAGTGATCGATGGAACGCCCGTGCCCGAGGGCTGGTTCGGGAAGCAGTGGGCGTGCGCGCAGGGCGCGCGCGCGGCGCGCGGCTCGACGCTCATCTTCACCGACGCCGATACGGCGCACGCGCCCGATCTGATCCCGCGCACCATGCACGCGATGCACTCGCGCGCGATCGACTTCTTCACCGTGGGCGGCTTCCAGGAGCTCGGATCGTTTTGGGAGCGCGTGGTGATGCCGCAGGTCTTCTACATGCTCGCGACGCGCTACGGCGGCGCGGGCACCGTGAACCGCGCCAGGCGCTCCCGCGACAAGATCGCGAACGGTCAATACCTCTGCTTCACGCGTGGAGCGTACGATTCCATTGGCGGGCACGAGTCGGTGCGCGGGAAGGCGGCCGAGGATCTGGCGCTCGCGCAACTCGTGCACGAGCGGGGCCTTCGCAGCGAGCTCGCGATGGGTCCCGATCAGCTGTCGACTCGGATGTACACGTCGCTCGCCGAAGTCGTGAATGGATGGACGAAGAACATCGTGACGGCGGGCGCCGACACGCTGCCTGCAGGTGTGCTGCCGCGACTACTGCTTCCGGTGCTGTTGCTGGTGATCCCGCTCATGCATCTCGCGCCGCCGGCGACGCTCATCGCCTCGGCGTTCGTCTCACTGCCGACTCAGGTGCTTTTCTGGGCGCGCACGTGCACGCTCGCGCTCGCGGTGTGGTGGGCAGTCATTTATTTGCGCGCCTTCCGCCAGTCACCGCTGTATGCGCTCGCGCTCCCGCTTGGTGCGATCGTCGTGCTCTTCATCATTGTTCGCGCGACCGTGCGCGGGCGCGGCGTGGAGTGGAAAGGGCGGCGGTACCAGGCGGGGTGAGATAGCCCTTCCGCGCGTCGCCGGGATGACGGCCGGCCAGCGAGTGCGCAGCACGTTGCGGCGTGCTTCCACTCCGCACCGCCACCCAGCTTCTCGCAGCCGCGTCGAACATCGACGCGCTCGCGCACGTCGCCGCCGCCGCCGGCTTCACCGCTCCGCCACTCCCGCTCGACGTCGACGCTTCCACCGCGCTCGGCCTACGAGAGCTCGCGTGTAATCTGCGCATCGTACAGGGCGGCGGCACTCTGCGCGCACTTCTCGTCGAGTGTCCCGCCCGCGCGCCGCTCCGCGACAGCGTCACGACGATCGCCGCCCGACTCGCTTCCCGCGCGCCACATCTACTCTGGCTCCTCATCGCTGCACGGCGCGAATCCTCCGAGCTCGCGGTCGCCGCCTGGTCTGCCGACCGCGCTGCGCCGCGCCTCTCTGCGTTGGTGGTCGATCGCGCGCACGTGCTCGCGAGCGACGCCATCGCGCTCGCTACGCTCTCCGCAACCAGCGACGCCGTCGACATCCTCACGCACGCCTCATGGATGGAGGTGCTCGGGCGCGAATCGCTCACGCGCCGCTTCTATCGCGTGCTCGAGAGCGTGGTGGCCGAAGTCGCGGAGAACGCGCTCGGAGCTGCGCCGATCGAGGACATGCGCGAGCTGGCGCTCCTCCATCTTTCCCGTCTGCTCTTTCTCTCCTTCCTCGAGACGAAGGGGTGGCTCGATGGCGATCCTCGCTTCCTCTCGAATTCCTTCGCGCGCTGCATGGAGTGCGGCGGCAGCTATCACAAGCGCGTGCTGCGGCCGCTCTTCTTCGGCACGCTCAACACTCCGGTGGCGACACGCGCGCTTACCGCGAGAGCGTTCGGCGCGATTCCCTTTCTCAACGGCGGACTCTTCGCACCTGCGCCCCTCGAGCGCCGCTGGCCCACAGTCGAGCTCACGGACCCATCGCTCGGCCGCGCCTTCGGAGAGCTCTTCGGACGCTACCGCTTCACCGCGCGCGAGGACAGCGACGCGTGGTCGGAGGCCGCGATCGATCCGGAGATGCTGGGGAAGGCGTTCGAGTCCTTGATGGCCTCGCGCGAGCGCAAATCGAGCGGTGCGTTTTACACCCCGCAGTCGCTCGTCGGCGAGGTGACGCGGTCGGCGCTGACCAGCGCGTTTATGCACACGCCGCTCTCGCGCGACTCAGTGGAGCGATCGCTCGCAGGCGAGGCGATTCCCGCGGATGTCGCGCCGATTCTCCGCGCACGCATCGCCGAGCTGCGCGTGCTCGACCCCGCGTGCGGCTCCGGCGCCTTCCTCGTGCACACACTCGAGACGCTCGCCTCGCTTCAATCGCGCGCGGGTGACGCACGCCCCCTCGCGACGCTGCGCCGCGACTTGCTCACGCGATCGATCTTCGGCGTCGACGTGAACCCCACCGCCGTGTGGCTTTGCGAGCTTCGCCTCTGGCTGTCCGTGGTGATCGAGAGCGAGGAAACCAACGGCATGCGCGTGACACCGCTGCCGAATCTCGATCGGCACATCCGCGTCGGCGACTCGCTCTCGGGTGACGCGTTCGAGGAGCTTCGCGGTGCGGGAGGCAGCACCACTGCGCGGATGCGCCAGCGGTACGCGCGGGCGACGGGTGCGCGCAAGCGGACGCTCGAGCGCGCGATGCAGCGGAGCGAGCGCGCCTTCGCTCTCGCACACGTGGGCGAGCAGATCCAGCGCTGCGCGGCTCGCCGTCGCGATCTCCTCGCCGCGATGCGCGGCCGCGATCTCTTCGGGGAACGTGTGCGTCCCGGTGCAGGCGAGATCGCGCTCCTGGCGCGCGAGCGCACACGCGCGCGGGAGCTCGCCACGCGCCGCCGCACGCTCAAGTCCGGGGGTGCCCTTCCCTTCGCCTGGGCGACGCACTTCCCCGACGTCGCGCTGCGCGGCGGCTTTGATCTCGTCATCGGCAATCCGCCCTGGGTGCGACTGCACCGCATCCCCGCAGACATGCGGGCCGCACTCCGCACGCGCTATTCGGTGTTCGGCGGTGCGGCGTGGGAGCGCGGCGCACGAGCGGCCAACGCCGGAGCCGGTTTCGCCGCCCAGGTCGACCTCGGCGCGCTCTTTCTCGAGCGATCTCTGGCGCTCACGCGCGACGACGGTTCGCTCGCGCTGCTGCTTCCCGCGAAGATGTGGCGTGCGCTGGCCGGCGGTGGCGCTCGCCGACTGCTCCGCACCGGCGCGCGTGTGATCGCGCTCGATGACTGGAGCGAATCGCCGGCAGCCTTCGACGCCGCGGTGTACCCGTCGCTCGTCATCGCGCGCAAGGGTGCGGACGACGCAACGCCCGCGCCTTCGATTCTCGCCTCGCTGCACCGGAAGCGCGACGTGCTGCGTTGGAGCGTCGCGCCCACTCGACTCGCGCTCGACGCGGATCCCGCGAGCCCGTGGGTAGCGATCCCGCCGCCGGTGCGCGATGCGTTCGACCGCGTTTCGCGCGCCGGCATTCCGATCGGAGACAGCGCGTTCGGCGCGCCGATGCTCGGCGTGAAGTGCGGGTGCAACGAGGCGTTCGTAGTGACGCGTGATCAGCACGAGATCGCCCGCGAGACAGCGCTCGCGGCGCAGCACCCGGCCGCCGCTGACGAGCTTCCGGAGCACGTCATAGTACGCTCGGGCGAGCGCAGTGCGACCATCGAGCGCGCGATGCTCCGTCCCCTCCTCCGCGGTGAAAGCACAGCGCCCTGGCGCGCGTTGCCCAACGCCGAGCATCTCATCTGGACGCATGATTCGGTGGGCAACGTTCGCCTCACGCTCCCGCCCCACGCAGCTCGCTGGCTCGTCCGCTGGCGCCCGCGCCTCGCCACTCGAAGCGATGCACGCGCAGGCAGCCCTTGGTGGACGCTCTTCCGCACTCCCGCCGCCTCGAGCACGCGCACCCGCGTCGTGTGGGCGGATATGGGGCGCACACCGCGCGCGCTTCTGCTGGCTGCCGGCGATCCGACGGTGCCGCTCAATAGCTGCTACGTCGTGCCGTGCGCGGACGAGACCGATGCGCTGGCGCTCATCGCGCTGCTCAACTCCTCACTCGCGGCCGCGTGGCTCCACGTGCTGGCCGAGCCGGCGCGCGGTGGATATCACCGCTACCTCGGGTGGACGATGGCGCTCCTCCCTTTGCCGCGCGATTGGGCATGTGCGCGGGGCATCCTCGCGCCACTCGCTACGCGCGCGATGGCCGGCGATGTACCCACGCCGAGCGAGCTGCTCGAGTCGGCGACGCGCGCCTATCGCCTGCGCGCGTCGGATGTCGCGCCTCTCATCGGGTGGGCAGCGCGATGATCGTGGGCGCGGTGGAGGCGCGGGCGCTCATCGCGGCGCGCTGGCTCCGGGATGTGGAGCAGAGCAGTGAGCTCGGCTCGATCACATTGCACGCGCATCAGCGGAGCGCGATCGGCCGACTGAATGCGCTCCTTCGCGAGCACCACGGCGCGCTGCTCGCGGACGAGGCCGGCCTTGGCAAGACGTACGTCGCCGCCGCGATGATGCGCGAAGCCGTGCGACCACTGCTCGTGCTTCCGGCCGCACTCCGCTCGATGTGGCGCGCTTCACTTCATGCGTCTGGTGTGAGAGCCTCTATGGTGACGTACAGCGCGCTCTCGCGCGGCACCGTTCCCGACGGCGATTTCGACTTGATCGTACTGGACGAGGCGCATCACGCACGCACCTCGTCGACTCTGCGCTATGCGGCGCTCGCGTCGCTGACTGCACGATCGCGGGTGCTGCTGATCACTGCGACGCCGGTGCACAACAGGCGCGCCGAGCTCGCAGCGCTCTTCGCGCTCTTTCTCGGCGCCCGCGCCTACTCGCTGACGGATGCCGAATCCGCGCGGCTGATAGTGAGGAGAGCGCGCGAGGATGTCGCGGCGGCGGTGCCACTCCCTGATGCGCCGGCGCCGGTCCGGATCGAGGTGCGCGACGACTCGGCGCTCCTCGACGCTGTGCTGGCGCTACCCCCGCCGGTCGCTCCAGCGGACGGAGGCGTCGGCGGCGTGCTGCTCGTGTGGAGCCTGCTTCGGCAGTGGGCATCGAGCCGTGGTGCACTCGCGGGCGCGCTCAAGCGTCGCATCGCGAGAGGGATCGCGCTCGAGAGTGCGCTGGAGGAGGGACGGTACCCAGACCGCCGCGAGCTCCGCGCGTGGAGTTGCGCCGACAACGCGATTCAGCTCGCGTTTCCGCAGCTCGTGGCGGGGCCGGCGTCCGAGCCGCACGCGCTGCTCGCCCTGGTGCGCGCGCATCTCGATGCCGTGCGCGCGCTGCTGTCTCGCGTGCGCGAGGGAGTGGATGTCGACGAGTCGCGCGCGCGGGCGCTGCGCGAGATCTGCACGCGCCATCGCGGTGAGAAGGTGCTTGCGTTCTCGCAGTACGCCGACACCGTGCACGCAATGTACGAGCTCCTGCGCAATATGGGCGCGGTCGCCGCGCTCACCTCGCGCGGCGCGCGCATCGCTGGCGGACGTCTCTCGCGCCAGCAGGCACTCTCACGGTTCGCTCCTCGCGCATTGGCTTCACCGGCGCCCACGGCTGCCGATCGCATCGATCTTCTGCTGACGACGGACCTCGCGAGCGAAGGTCTCAATCTCCACGACGCTTCCGTGGTCGTGCATCTCGATCTTCCGTGGACGCCGGCGCGGCTCGAGCAGCGCGTCGCACGCTCGCGCAGGCTCGGCGCACTGCATGCGCGCACGTGGAGCTACGCGCTCGCTCCGCCAGCGAGCACGGAGCTGGTGCTCGCGGTGGAGCGGCGGCTGCGCCAGAAGCTGAGGACAATGGAGGCGATAATTGGAACCACGGGCGCCCTACTTCCGGAGATACATGCGAGCGGCGCGCCGAGCATCGAGAGTGTCCAGCATGCTGAAGCAAGCGGCGCACAGACGCGGGAGCAAATTCATCGTGCGCTCACGGTGTGGCGCAACGCTTACACACTTTTTGCGCTTACGCCAGAGACGGCCGATGCGCTCGTCATCGCTTTCGTCTCCGCCCCGCGTCGCGCAATTCTCGCGCTCGCGCTCGACGGGGTGCAGCCAACCCTCGCCGCCGCCTTCGATGACGCAGAGTTGAGCGAGGACCCCGTGCTCGTGCTCGCGGCCATCGAGCTCGTCGCCGGCGATGATGCCGTACCCGATGATCGCGTGCGCGCCGCAGCGCTACAACGCGCGGAGCGCTGGCTCGCGCGGCGCGCGGGAGCGCAGGCGGGCGGAGCCCTCGCGTGGCGAGGTGCCTCGCGCCGCACCGCGCTTCGAAGAATCGCCGGGCTCGCTTCTCGCGCGCCACATCACCGGCGTGCGCTCATCGCTCCGCTCGCGATCGTCGCTCGGCGAGTGGTGAGCGCGCCCTACGCGCTGGGCGCCGAGCGAGTGCTCGACGAGCTCGCGAGTGCTCCGCTCCCCGATGAGGCGTGGCTCCGCGCGCTCGCATCGTTCGGTGCGATGCACGGCGCGGGCGAGCAGCAACACGGAGCAGCGACGCTCGTCGCGATCATCGTCGCGGGCCAACAGCTGTCGGTTCCGTCGACGAAAACAAACATCCTTCACTCTCGTACTGTCCAACATCCACGCCGCAGGGATGCCATCGAGCCGTACACTGGAGTCGGAGAGAGATGAAGCTTCCGCTACCCGCACTGCTCGCAGTCGCGCTTCTTTTCGCAACCGCGGTCCCCGCGCAAGCCGGGATCCCTCTCGCCTTCCACGATTCTGTTCCTTCGTGGCTCGCATCGGCTCACGTCCCCGGCCTCGCCGTCGCTGTGCTCGAGAACGGAAAGGTCACGTCGATCAAGACGTTCGGTGAGCGTCGCCCCGGCATCCCGCTCACACCACGCTCCCCCATCTCGCCGACTCGATCATCTTCCAGCCGCTCGGCATGAAGG
>JBDTXL010000330.1:0-7694 GCA_040006195.1 Gemmatimonadota bacterium
GAACCAACCGCGTCCAACACGTCATTTCCGTGAAACGCAGCCACGGCCACCACGTAGCCGGTGTCCGCTGGCACCTGCACCGAGACCACCGTCGTCGCGCCCGGCGTTGGGATTTTCGCGGCGAAGGTCTCGTCGAATCCCGACGTCGTGTTACGGACTCGCACGAGCGCGCTGTCGGCGGTCACAGGGACGACCGAAGTCGAACTACGAGTGAGATTGAAATGGAGCGCCCCCGGCGACGGGCTTCCGGTGGGATCGGCAACCACCAGTGTATCGGTCCCCACGTGCGAGGGTGGGCCAACTGGTGTGTCGCTAGTGCTGCACGCGGCGAGGAGCGCGAGCCACGCGACTGCGACAGTGAGGCCGAGACGGTACATGAGTTCTCCGATAAGAGAGCGGGGTGGAGCTCGTACGCTGATATAGTAGGAACCGCTTGGGCTGCCGCAAGCCGGGGCGGTCGTTATACGGTGCTGTGTGCTGTGGTTCGCAACCATACAGCCCAATTGAAACCATGCAACAAACCCGATTCGAGGGACCTATCGCGACGATTTTTGCGTTGTATATGGAGTACGCAGGGACGCCGCGAGCGGTATCGCGTGGACCCTATCGGACACTAAAGAACGGAGTACCAATATGAGTATCAGTGAGCAGATCCCCACCAGCACCTCGACCGTTGCCGGCGACCGGATGACCGAAGTAGCCGTCTTCGCGGGCGGGTGCTTTTGGGGGGTCGAGGACATTCTGCGGAAGGTGCCCGGCATCATCGATACCGACGTCGGATACACGGGTGGATGGCTCGAGAATCCCAAGTACGACGACACGCACGACAGCAAGTCTGGACACGCCGAGGCAATTCGCGTGACCTTCGATCCGTCGGTGCTCAGCTACGAGAAGCTGCTCGAGGAGTGGTTCTTCAAGCTGCATGACCCCACGACGCTCAACCGCCAGGGAAATGATGTCGGTACGCAGTACCGGTCGGCGATCTTTCCGCAGTCACCGGAGCAGAAGGCCACGGCGGAGCAGGTGATCGCGCGCATCGACGCGACAGGGAAGTGGAAGCGCCCGATCACGACGAGCGTAGAGCCGGCGTCGACGTGGTACAGCGCCGAGGGATATCACCAGGATTATCTGAAGAAGAATCCCGGCGGCTACACCTGTCACTTCATGCGCAACTAGCGAAGGCTACGCGGGCGCTCCGAGCGCGCCTTCGAGCGCGCCGAGGCGCCGCGCGAAGGTTGCGTCGTCGATGACTGGCGCGACAGCACTGACGTCGACGTCGTCATCGAGCTTCACCCACGAGACGCATCCCGTGTAGCGGCGAGTCTCGGGGATGGTGACGATCGCAGGCAGCTTCGCAACGCGTGCGGCGACGACATGCACGCGCGGGTCATCGCGGTAGCGAAAGCGCGACTCGACCGCGCCCCATGTGAGGCCATGCTCGGCGTCGATCGCTCGCAACCGCTCGAGATCGGTCACGAGCCACACGGCTGCAACATTCGCGACGTAGCGCAGCTGAATCGTCCCTTCCGGCGGACGATCGGCGTGCGAGGCATCGAGCGTGGAGTGAAAGCGCGCCTCGAGCTCGTGCACCTTCTCGTGGAAGAACGTGGGATAGAGGAGAAAGCGATCGTGGCGCACGTCGAAGCCCGCGCGCTTCTCGCGGATGCCGCCTTTGCGGATCATGGCGATGAGATCGCCGCGACCCATGGCATCGACGAGCACCGCCCATTCCTTGAGCGCGACGCGTTCGGAATCCATCGTCACAGAATGTATATCGGTCATCTGTCGTTCTCCTTCCACCAGCGGAATGCCTCCGGGACGCCAACCACAGGCATCATCGACGGCGACCATCCGAGCTCGCTGCGGGCGCGCTCCGATGTGAAGGGATTGTCGCGCGAGAACGAGTCGACCGTGCCCGGCAGCTGCTCGGCCATCGCCTTCTGCTTCGCGAGTCCTGCCGCCGCGCCGAGCATCGAAAACGTCGCGCGAGCAGCGGAGAGCGGAATGGAGACTCCGCGTACCCGACGATCGAGTCCGTTGGCGCCGAGCTGTACGAAGTCCGCGATCGTCACGGGGAAATCGTTCGTGACGTTGAAGGCGCGACCGCCGGCGGCATCGTGTGTGGCGGCGCGAACCGCGCCATCGGCAACTGCGGATGCATGTACGAGCGAGAAGACCGAGTGTCCGCCACCAAAGAGTGGAAAGAAGCCCGTTTGCATGAGGCGTGCGAAGCGCGGCACGAGCTGGCGGTCGCGCTTCCCGTAGATCATCGGAGGTCGAATCGCGGTCGCCCAGAGCTCGCCCATCGCGTGGGCGTCGAGCACGATTTGCTCCGCCTCGCGCTTCGAGCGTGCGTAGAATGCATGCTCGGGAAGGGGCGCGAGCGGCGTTTCTTCATCCGTTGGCGCGGAGCGGTAGCGGGCCGCGCTTCCGTACACAGCCACGCTGCTCGTGTGTACGAGCCGAGCGCCCGCCGAGGATGCGGCGTCGACGACCGCTCGCGTGCCGTCGATGTTCGCGTGCTGAAAGTTCGACCAGTCGCCGGTGGCCGCGATGAGCGCCGCGCAGTGGAAGACCGTATCGCATCCGGACATCGCGGAGCGCAGTGAATCGTGATCAGCGAGGTCGCCGCGCGCGAGCCCCACGCCGAGAGCGCCGAGCCACGCGGCCGCTCCTGCATCGCGCACGAGCGCACGCACACTCCAGCCATCGGCGAGCAGCCGCTCCGCGATATACGAGCCGACGAGTCCCGTCGCGCCGGTGACCAGCGCGCGAGTCACTCCTCCCTGAATGGCAGCGGCACGACCTTGCCTTCGGTTCTGCCGCTCGCGCCCTCGACGAGTACCGTGCTCCCCATCTCGATCTCGCGCCGCACCATGATGAGCGCGATCGCGCCGAGGCGCGGCGAGAGTGCGCTCGAGCGCACATCGCCAACCTGCTTGCCACCATGATCGAGGATCGGTGCGCGCTCGGACGCGGGCTCGTTGTGGCCGAGCAGGAGTCCGCGCAAATGGCGATTGACGTGGCCGCGAAAGTGAATGCGCGCGACGACCTCCTGTCCGGTGTAGCAGCCTTTCGTGTAGGAGATCGCGTGGAGCTCGTCGTGATTGGCCTCTTGCGGGATCGTCGTCTCATCGATGTCGATCCCCCACTCGGGGCGCCCATTCTCGATGCGCGCGATCTCCCACGCGAGCAGTCCGGCCGGCGTGGCGCCACCGGCGAGGAGCCGCTGCCAGATCGCGCCGAATGCATCGGCCGGGAAGAAGAGCTCGAAGCCTTCGGCCCCGAGGTCGGGAACTCGCGCGATCATCACCGGGCGGCCGCCGATCTCCGCGTCGACGTGCGAGTACGATGCGAGACCGGCGAGCGCCTCGCGCGTGATGCCGGCGGCGGGGCCGAGGATCGATCGGGCGGCCACGCCTGCGATGACGAGCTGGCGCATCTCCGTCGAGACATCGATGTAGGGCACGACGCGCGGATTCAGATACTTTCGCACGAGCGCATCGAATCCGGCGCGCGCGCGCGGAGGGACATCGACGAGGAGATGGTCGGCGCGGGAGAAGATGCGAACGTCGGCGATGATCCGTCCCTTCGGGCTCAGCGCCGCGGCGTACTGTCCGTGCCCTGGCGTGAGTGCGAGCACATCGTTCGTGACGAGCCCTGTCAGCATCTCGGCCGCCTTCGGTCCATCGAGGCGCAGTCGCCCGCGCACGCTTCGGTCCGTGAGGATCGCGCCGTCGTCGAGTGCGGCGTACTCGCCCGCGATGTTGCCGTAATGCAGTGTCACCGAGTGTCCGGCGATGACGCCGACGGCGGAAAACTGTCCAGAGATGATGGGACCGGCGGTCATCCGGCGACCCGGAGCGAGATCATCGCGTCGAGCGTCGCGGGAGTCTCGCCTTCGAGCGACGTGAGCATCGCGTTCGCGTCCACGATGCTCTCGACGCGGAAGGGCGCGACAACGGCGCAGCGGATGCCCGCTGCTCGAGCGGCACGGGCGCCGATCGCGCTGGACTCGAGCGCGAGCCCAACGCGAACCTCGAGCGGCCGCTTGCGGCTCATGCGCTCGATCGCCTTGCAGTAGCCATCGGGCGCAGGCTTCGCGGCCGCGACATCTTCTGCGGCGATGATGACTTCGAAGGCGCCATCGAGCGCCGCGAGGGTGAGCAGCGAATCAACGGTGGCGCGCGTGAGGCCGGTGACGATCGCGAGGCGGCAGCTCGAGACCGCGCGCTCGATGAGCTCGTGCGCGCCGGGCGCGAGCGACACACCCGCCTGCACGTGCATCGCGAAGTGGCGATCGGAGCGGAGTGCGAGAAGGGTGACGGCGGTATCGTCGTTCGCGATCGGCTGTCCGCGGAGCGCGCGAAGCATGGCATCGCGCGAGCTGTCCGCTATGTCATCGGCGAAGTTGCCGGCGTTCGAGGGCACGAGCCCTTCGTCCGCGAGCGTGCGGAGAAGCGCCGCACGTCTGAGCGGCGCCGTGTTCGCCAGCACGCCCTCAACCTCGCAGAACAGCGACCCGATCATAGGGAAAGGTTATCACGGCGCGTCCGGGCTCCGCTACGTCTGTGCCTTGGCAGCCGCGGCATACGACGCGTCGAGCAGTTCGACGGGATGGACGGTGCGCGTGGAGAGGCCGGCGCGGCGCATCCCCGCGCCGATCTGCATCAGACAGCCGGGATTTCCAGTCGCCACGAGCGATGCGCCGGTGAGCTCGATGTGCGCGATCTTGGGTGCGAGCACGGCGGCGGAGAGCGCCGGCTCGAGGAGGTTGTAGATGCCGGCGCTGCCACAGCACTGATCCGAGTCGACGAGCGCGACGCGTTCGAGGCCGGGGATCGAATCGAGCAGCTGGAGCGGCGCAGCCGAGATGCGCTGCGCATGCTGCAGATGGCAGGGCGCATCGTACGTGACGCGATGGGCGAGCGGGGCGCCGACACGCGGGCCCGCGGCGGCGAGGAGCTCGCTCACGTCGCGCACGCGCGCGGAGAACTCGGCGGCGCGCGTGGTCCACGTGCCATCGTGGGCCAACAGATGCTTGTACTCCTTGAGCAGCGCACCGCACCCAGCCGCATTGGTTACCACATATTCCGCTCCGGACGTCTCGAAGGCCGCGATGTTCTTGCGCGCGAGCGCTCGCGCGGTCTCGAGATCGCCAGCGTGTGCGTGGAGCGCGCCGCAGCAGTGCTGCTCGGGCGCGAGCACGGCGGTGTAGTCATTGGCGATGAGCGTGCGTTCCGTTGCGCGGTTCGCGGCCGTGAACAGACCTTCCATCACGCAGCCGCGGAGAAGCGCGAACGTGCCTCGGCTCCCATCGCCCGTTAGCTCATGCGCGGCCCGTGGAAGCGGAGACTCGCTCGACGCGAGCATCGCGAACGCAAAGCCGAGATCGCCGGGGAGACGAGAGAGCAGGCGGGGAAGGCCCGTGGTGCGAAGGAGCCGCGCACCGGTGACGGCAACGCGCATCAATGTGCGATGCGCGAAGAGCGCGAGGATGATGCGGGCGCGCAGTGGCGGCTTCTCTACCTGCGCGATGGTCTCGCGCGTCGCCTCGAGGAGCGCGCCGTACGGCACACCGGACGGACACGCGGTTTCGCAGGCGCGGCAGCCGAGGCAGCGGTCGATGTGCGTGTGCACGGCCTCGTCGTCGAGCGAGAGCTCCCCTTCGACGAGTGCCTTCATGAGATAGATGCGTCCGCGCGGCGAATCGTTCTCGTCGCCGAGCGCGAGATAGGTCGGGCAGGCCTGGAGACAGAAGCCGCAGTGAACGCACGCGGAGATGCCGGCGCTGGCGGCGGCGAGCGGGGTGCCGGGAATGGCGCACGCGGGGGCGGAAAGGATCTCGCTCACACGTGATCTCCGAGAATGCCGCGATTGAGAATGCGCGCGGGGTCGAAGGCGGCGCGCACGGCGCGCGAGAGCGGATCGTTCACGCGCGAGGGAACCGCGCTCCACTCGGAGGCGGGAAGGCGCTCGAAGATGTGTGTCCCCTCGGAGCGCGAGATGAGGTCGAGCCATGTCGCGATCGGCGTCGCGCTGGTGGAAGGGCGAATGCAGCGCACGACGCCGCGACCGATCGTCGCATGCACCAGCGCACTCGCGTCGCCGCCCGGCGCAAGGCGCGTCCAGAGCGCGTGCAGGCGCGATGGCGGTGCCGACACGCGTACCACCGCCGCTCCCTGTGGCTCGCTGTCGGCGAGCGCGCTCCAGATGCGCGTAGGCAGCGATTCCGAATCGCCGAGCGCGCCGAGAAGCTGTCGCTGCGCGCGGACGGAGTCGCCGTTGCCGCCGAGTCGCGCGAGCATCAGCGCGCGGTCGCCAGCGCCCAGCGCACGCGCCATCGCGGCGCTCACCATCTCGAGCGCGAGCGCAGAGAAGGGAAGAGTGCGCAGCTTCGCGAGCCATGCGTCCATCTCGCCCTCGGCAGGGAGCGCGATCGCGAGGGTCTCGTCGCGCTCGGGGCGCGCGCGCAGTCGAACGGTCGCCTCGGTGATCACCGCCAGCGTGCCCCACGCCCCGGTGAAGAGCCGCGTGAGATCGAAACCCGCGACATTCTTCACGACGCGTCCGCCCGAGCGAACGATGTCGCCGACGCCGGTGACGACCTCGAGGCCGAGCACGGTATCACGCGGGGTGCCGAAGCCATGGGCGAGCGGGCCGGACGATCCGGTCGCGATGGTCGCGCCGAGGGTGCCGCTTTGCGCCCCATAAGGGTCGAGCGCGAGCCACTGCCCTTCGGCGCTCGTCAGCTTCGAGATAGTGGACAGCGTCGCGCCCGCGCGCGCGGTGAGCGTGAGGTCGCCGGGAACGTATTCGACGATCGCGTCGTCGCCCGCCAGAGACACGGTGCTCGCATCCGCGACGGGGCGTCCCGCATCGAGCCACTGTCCGCCGCCGCTTATGCGCAGCGGAGTACCCGCTCGCACCTGAGTTTGCACTTCGGCCGTGCTCACGCTCCCCTCCATTCGCGGCACGAGTGCACCGGCACCACCTTCCCCGGATTCGCGCGCCGCTCAGGATCGAACGCATCGCGGAGCGAGCACTGCGCCGACAGCGACTCGGCGGAAAAGATCTGCGGCATGTACTCGAGCTTGTCGAGCCCGATTCCGTGCTCGCCGGTGATGGTCCCGCCCGCATCGATGCACGCCCGCATGATGTCCCGCATCGCGAAACCGACGCGCTCGGACTCGTCGACGTTTCGCGAATCGTAGCCAATGTTCGGATGCAGATTGCCGTCGCCCGCGTGGAAGACGTTGCACACCTGTATCTGCCATCGATCGGCGATCGCGGCGATCTCACGCAGCACGTCGGGAAGCTTCGTGCGCGGGATGACCGCGTCCTGAACGACCAAATCGGGCGCTATTCGACCCATGGCGCCGAACGCCTTCTTTCTTCCCTGCCACAGCCGCGCGCGCTCTGCCTCGTTCGCCGCGACGCGCACCGTGCGCGCGCCGGCCGCGAGGCAGTGCTGCTCGATGAGCTTCACATCGGCATCGAGCCCCGCGTCGAGACCATCGACCTCGATGAGGAGCACCGCATCCGCGTCGGCAGGATAGCCGGCTGCGTAGATCGATGCCTCGACGGCGCGGATCGTCGGACCGTCCATCATCTCGAGCGCCGCGGGAAGAATTCCCGCCGCGATGATCGCCGACGTCGCGCGCGCGCCCGCGTCGATCGACATGAAGTCCGCG
>JBDTXL010000331.1:0-2753 GCA_040006195.1 Gemmatimonadota bacterium
GAGGGGCAGGGGATCTACCCCGCGCTCGACGAGGCCTACGCAACGGGGATGCCGTTCGTCGCCGAGGAGATGCTCATCAAGCTCGATCGAAACAACGATGGCGTGCTGCTCGACAGTTATTTCGCCTTCGTGTACCAGCCGCTGCGCGACCTATCCGGCAGCGTCGAGGGAATCGCCGTCATCATCACCGACGTGACGACGATCGCTCTGGCGCGGAGAAGCGCCGAGCAACGCGAGCGTTCGACGTCGGAGCTCAACGAGGCACTCGTCTCGCAGCAGACGGAGCTCGAGACGCTCAACGCGCATCTCCAGGAGCAGGCCACGGAGATGGAGCAGCGGACGAAGGAAGCGCAGACGCTCAGCGAGGAGCTCGACGCCGCGAACCAGGCGCTTCGAGCGAGCGCCGAGAGCGCGAACGTCGCTCGCGAGGCGGCCGAGAGCGCGAACAAGACGAAGGCGGACTTTCTCGCGGCCATGAGCCACGAGCTGCGCACGCCGCTGAATGCCATCAGCGGCTACGCGCAGCTGATGGAGATGGGGCTGCACGGGCCGATCACGGACCAGCAGCGCACCTCGCTCGAGCGAATCAGGCGGAGCCACATGGTGCTCGCGCGCCTCGTGGAGGATGTGCTCAGCTTCGCGCGCATCGATGCGGGGCACGTCGAATACAATCTCACGGACGTTCCACTCGAGCCGCTGCTCGATGGCGTCGAGTCGCTCGTCTCGCCGCAGCTCGAGCTCAAGGGGCTCGACTACTCCTATTGCCACATCGACTCGCGCGTGACCGTGCTCGCGGATCGAGACAAGGTCGAGCAGATCATGCTCAACCTTCTCTCGAACGCGATCAAGTTCACCGATGCGGGAAGTGTCGTCGTCGAATGCGACATGACGGCGAGCGAGATCAAGGTGCGCGTGCGCGACACCGGGCGCGGGATCCCCGCGAACAAGCTCCAGTCGATCTTCGAGCCGTTCGTGCAGGTGGAGTCCGGGCTCAAGCGCGGCGCCGGAGGGACCGGGCTCGGTCTCGCGATCAGCAGGGAGCTCGCGCGCGGAATGTCGGGCGACATCGTAGCCGAGAGCGTCGTGGGGGATGGCGCGGTGTTCACGCTCGTGCTTCCCCGCCGCAACTAGTTCATGAAGGCGGTCGTGATCACCGCACCGGGCGGTGCCGATGTGCTCGAGCTTCGCGAGGTCGCGCGGCCGTCGCCATCGTATGGGCAGGCGCTCGTGCGCGTGCACGCGACGGCGCTCAATCGCGCGGATCTCATGCAGCGCGAGGGAAAGTATCCGCCGCCGCCGGATGCGCCGAAGGACATCCCCGGAATGGAGTTCGCGGGCGAGGTCGCGGAGCTCGGCCCCGGAGTGCAGCGCTGGAAGGTGGGGCAGCGCGTGTTCGGCATCGTGGGCGGCGGCTCGTACGCCGAGTATCTGGTGTCGCACGAGCGACTGCTCGCGGAGATCCCCGATTCGCTGAGCTATACCGAGGCAGCGGCGGTGCCCGAGGCTTTCATCACGGCCCACGACTCGCTCGTGACGCAGGCATCGCTCCGCGCATCGGAGACGGTGCTGATACACGCCGTTGCGAGCGGCGTCGGCCTCGCGGCTGTGCAGCTGGTACGCGCGCTCGGCGCCATTCCCTTCGGTACCGCGCGCGGGAAGGGGAAGGTCGTGCGCGCGAAGGAGCTCGGGCTCGAGGATGGATGGGCGGCGACGGCCGACATGAGGGAGATGGTGTCGCTCGCGAAGCGGTGGACCGGCGGGCGCGGGATCAACGTCGTGCTCGATCTCGTTGGCGGCGCGTACTTCCCCGCGAGCATCGAGCTGATGGCGCCCCTCGGGCGGTTGATGGTGATCGGCACGATCGCAGGTCGCGACGCGCAGATCCCGCTTGGCCGCGTGCTCACCTCGCGTCTCACGATTCGGGGAACGATGCTCCGCGGGCGCGCGCTCGAGGAGAAGATCGCGGCCACACGGGCTTTCGAGGAGCAGGTCGTGCCGATGCTCGCGCGCGGGATCGTGCAAGCGGTGGTCGATCGCGAGTATCCTCTCGCCGAAGTCCGTGCGGCGCATGTGCATCTCGAGTCGAACGAGTCCGTCGGCAAGATCGTCCTGCGCGTCGCGTGAAGATCGGGCAAGCTACGCTGGTGGTTGCCGCGGCGATCGTCGCCGCCATGATCGTCGCATGCAGCGCGGCGATCCTTCCGGAGTATCGCGGGCCGCGCAGCGACCACTTCGACGGCCGGCACTTCTACAATGAGGAGCCATTCGCGGAGCAGCAGCCCACGGAGCTCACGCGCTGGCAGCTCGGTCGGCATCGCGGCGCGTGGCCGGACAGCGCCGCGGTCGCCGCACCAGCGCCGCCTCGGCGTGTGAGCGGCAACGAGGTGCGCGTGACGATGGTCAACCACGCGACGGTGCTGATACAGCTCGACTCGCTCAACATCCTCACCGATCCGGTGTGGTCCAGGCACGTCGGATTCGAGGGGCGGATCGGCGTGCGCAGACACCGGCCTCCGGGAATTTCGTTCGACTCGCTTCCGAAGATCGACGTGATCCTGATCAGCCACGATCACTACGATCACATGGACATGCCGACGCTGCTCCGGCTGCAGCGCCGATTTCATCCCCGCATCATCACGGGGCTCGGCAATCCGGGCTATCTCGCGTCGCAGGGAGTGCAGGGGGCGGAGCAGCTCGACTGGTGGCAGTCCGCACCGCTCGCGCCGGCCGTTCGCGTGACGGCGGTGCCGGCG
>JBDTXL010000332.1:0-2715 GCA_040006195.1 Gemmatimonadota bacterium
CGGTGGGAGTGAAGCGCCCGCAGGTGCACATCCCCGAGCTGTCGACGCGCGCACTTGTGTGGGCGTCGGAGCGATTCGGAACTTTCGGCGGCGCAATGCGCGGTCGACTCGAGTTCTTCACGAAGAGCCATGTTTTCGACATCGGCAAGGCAGCGCGTGTGCTCGGCTTCACGCCGCGGGTTTCCGTATCGGAGGGAGTCGGACGCACCGTGCTGTGGGAGGAGCGCGTCGCGCTCGTCTCGCGCGAGAAGAGCGTTGCACGCCGCCGCTCGGTAGAGATCGCGCGCCCGTCCGGCGAGCTTCGCCGCCGCTATGGGCTCACCGATGATGCGCTGATCGTCGGTGCCGTCTCGCGATTCTTCCCGCTCTCCGGTACGCGGCATCTGCTCGACGCTTTCCCGCGCGTGCACACGGCTGTGCCCTCGGCGCGGCTGCTCGTGGTGGGCGAGGGCGCGCAACGCGAGCTGCTCGAAGCGCAGGCCACCCGCCTCGGAATAGCCCCCTTCGTGATCTTCGCGGGGATGCGCGAGGATCTTCCCGCGCATCTGCGTTTGTGCGACGTCGCCGTCGTTTCTTCGACCGACGATGGGCTTTCGCTCGCGGCGATGGAAGCGCTGAGCGCCGGAGTGCCACTGATCGCAACGCGCGCGAAGGGGCTCTCCTCGATCGTGCGCGATGGCGAGAATGGACTGCTGGTCCCGCCTGGCGACTCTGACGCGCTCGCTTCCTCGATCATCCGGGTGCTGCGAAATCCGGTGCTGCGTGGAGAGCTCGCAGCGCGGATCAGCGCTGCCGGACGGGGCGGCGCATTCGACCATCTGGACGACGCTTCGCCCCGGGCCGCGAGCGGCTGAGGCTTGCGAGAGGCCCGCCTTCGTGCTTGTCTAGGATTGTCCCGCGCCTAGCATCTCCGCGCCAATCCGTACGCCCTCAGCAAGGTTCAATGCGTCTTCAGCTCATAGCCGCTGCCGTCGTTGGCGGCGTCGCCTCGCTCGCCGCTCAGCAGTCGCCCGCTTCCACTGCGTCTCCCGCGCCCGCATCGCGCGGAAGCTTCGACTTCACCATCAGGGGAATCATGCGCGGCCACGATCTCGTTGGCCGATCGCCGCAGGACGTGCGTTGGTCCGCCGACAATCGCTGGATTTATTTTGCGTGGAATCCGCCTGGCACTGATGCGCTGGAGCCGCTGCACGCCTATCGCGTGCGCGCGGAGGCGGGCGCGGTCCCGGAGTCGCTCACGGTCGCGCAGATGGACAGCGCGGGCCCGCTCGCGGCGAATGGCGAGCTGTCCGCCGACAGGAGCTCGCGAGCGGTGGAGTGGGGCGGTGACATCTACGTCGCAAACATCAAAACCGGTACGCTGCGCCGCCTGACCAACACCGTCGCGCGCGAGAGCGACCCGCACTTCGATCGCGGCTCGCGCCATGTGTTCTTCGTGCGCGACAACAACGCCTTTTCCTTCGATCTGGCGACCGGCGAGGAGAAGCAGCTCTCGGACATCCGCACCGGCCCGAAGCCGAAGGAGAAGGAGGACGAGAAGCTGACACCGCAGCGTGCCGATCTCGAGGTGCAGCAGCGCGAGCTCCTCGGCGCCGTGCGCGATGAGTGGCACGTCGACTCGCTGAAGAAGAGACTCAAGGCGCAGCGCGATTCGCTCGATCCGACGACACTCTGGCTGAAGAAGGATGAAACGGTGAGCTCGATCTCCGTATCGCCTGCGGCGAACGCGCTTCTCCTCGTGACGACCATTTCGGCGGGCGACAAACAGCGTGTCACCGACATTCCGCACTATGTGTCGAAGAGCGGCTACACCGAGGAGCAGAAGTCACGCGAGAAGGTCGGCGACGCGCAGGACGGCGGGCGCGTCGCGTACATCCCCCTCACGCACGGCGATGCGTCGTGGCTCTCGCTGATTCCCGGAGATACGACGAATGCTCCCGGGCTCGCGATCGTGAACGGCTGGAGCGACGACGGCGCGACGGCGCTCGTCTTCGCGGTGAGCTTCGACTGGAAGACACGCTTTCTCTATTCGGTCGGCGCGAAGGGCGCTCTCTCCGCGCTCGACACGCTGCGCGACAGTGCGTGGGTCGATGGGCCGGCGTTCGGCGAAGCGGGATTTCTCGACGGCGGCAAGCGCATCTGGTTCATCTCGGAGACCGACGGCTACGCGCATCTCTACTCGATGGCGGCGAACGGAAGCGACAAGCGCCAGCTGACGAAGGGCAATTGGGAGGTCCTGGACGTCGCCCTTTCGAACGACCGGCGGTCATTCTATCTGCACACGAGCGAGCTCTCGCCATTCGAACAGCACTTCTACCGGATGGCGACCACGGGCGGCGCCCGCACGCAGATCACGAAGACGAGCGGCGGGCATCAGGTCGTCGTCTCGCCGAACGAGCAGCTCCTCGCCGATGTCTATTCGACATCGAACCGGCCGCCCGAGCTGTACGTCATGCGCAATCGGGCCGGCGCGGCAGAGACGCGACTCACGCTCTCGCCGACGGCGGAATGGCTCAGCTTCCCGTGGCTCGTTCCGGAGATCGTGATGGTGCCGGCATCCGATGGCGTGCAGGTTCCGGCGCGCATCTATCATCCGGGCGACATGAGCGCACGATCCAATGGCGCGGCGGTGATCTTCGTGCACGGCGCCGGCTATCTGCACAACGTCAATCACTATTGGTCGTACTACTTCCGCGAGTACATGTTCAATCACTA
>JBDTXL010000333.1:0-2012 GCA_040006195.1 Gemmatimonadota bacterium
CCTGGTGCAGCGTGATCGCGCGCATTGCGGACGACACGCGCGGGATGTGCGTCTCCTGGCGTTCGAGCGGTGCCTCGTGCTTCGCTTCGACGGCCTTCACCGCTGCGACGATTTCCTTCAGGTGCTCTGGTGTCGTACCACAGCAGCCGCCGACGATGCGAACGCCGAAGTCGCGCACGAACTCCGCGAGCGCTGCCGCCATCGGCGCTGGCTCGAGCGGATAGACCGCCTCGCCGAGCCCTGTGTTGAGCGGCAGTCCCGCGTTGGGGATCACCGAAATGGGAAGTCGCGCGTGCTCGCCGAGGTAGCGAATGGGCTCGCGCATGTGCTCGGGGCCCGTCGAGCAATTGAGTCCGATCACGTCGACGCCGAGCGACTCGAGTGTCGTCATCGCGCTCGCGATGTCGGTGCCGAGGAGCATGCGGCCGCTCGTATCGAGGGTGATCTGCGCCTGCAGCGCGACGCGGCGTCCGAGCTCCGCGAAGAGTCGCTCGATGCCGGAGATCGCGGCCTTTACCTCGAGGATGTCCTGCGAAGTCTCGATGAGTAGAACATCTACACCTCCCTCGACCAGCCCCTTCGCCTGCTGGTAGTAGTTCTCGGCCAGCTCCCCGAAAGAGATGTCGGAGAGTGTCGCATCGGCGCTCGACGGGAGCATTCCGGTGGGCCCCATCGAGCCCGCCACGAAGCGCGGCCACTCGGGTGTCGCGTACTGCGCGCACGCGGCGCGCGCGAGCTTCGCGGCGCCCGTGTTGATCGCGTCGGTCCTGTCGCCGAGTCCCCATTCGGTGAGTCGGCGCGGTGTGCTTTGAAAGGTGCACGTCTCGACGACGTCGCAGCCGACCGCGAGAAAGGACTCGTGGATGGTCTGGATGACGTCGGGGCGGGTGAGCACGAGGTTGTCGTTGCACCCCTCGAGCGCCTGCCCGCCGTAGTCCGCGGCGGTGAGTCCCGCGCGCTGGATGTTCGTTCCCATCGCGCCGTCGTAGATGAGCACGCGGCGATCGAGGGCGTCCAGATAGGCAGAGGGGAAGCGTGGTTGTGGCATATCAGAGGCTGAGGACGCCGCCGGCGACCAGCGCGGCGTACAAAAGCAAAAAATGCCCAGTGCACGCGCGGGCACTGAGCCGGCGCTTTAGCGGAATGTTTTACGTGGCCGCAATTTGCCGTAAATCGCCACGAATCAATTATGAAGCAAGCTAGCGACGAGACACACGCGCAACAAGCGCAATCGCAGGTGCGTAGTGGACGCGCTTCAGCGGAAGAGGGAACGCATTACGCCGATCTGCACCACGTAGATGACGAAGTAGGCGGCGAGCGGCGAGAAGTCCATCATGCCGAAGGGCGGGAGCGCTCGCGCGATCGGCTTCACGACCCAATCCGTGAGCGTGTACGCGAGCCGCGCCCACCACGAGTAGCGCATCCCGATCCACGACACGACGACGCGCACGATGAGCGCGATCTTGAGGAGCTCGAAGGCCGAATCGAGCACCAGAGCGACGACTCCCATCCCGCCTTCGCTCGCCGCAAAGGCGACGGAGGCGATCGCCGTGCGAATCCACTGAAGGAAGACGATGAGGAAGACGCAGATGACGATGACGGCGGCCAGCGCCCACCATGGCGCCTGGCTTGGAATGCCGCCCGCGCGCACCACCTTCGCCTCGATCGGCGCGATCATCGGATCGATCACGCGCCGGCAGAAGCGAGCGACGGTGGAGAACGGGTTGATGCGCCGCGTGCGCACCAACCAGTCGAGCACTGCCACGATGAGAAAGATGCCGCCAGCCACGAGCAGCGCGATCCGCAGCACGTAGATGGCGAGATCGAAAAACGGCATGATGATAGTCACGCGCGGTAAGCTGAGCCGGCAGTCGCACGCGAGCAAGAGCCGCGCGTGCGACTGACTTCGAGCATCATGGTGTCAGCGACATCCCCAGATTCTTCGCGACGAATGCAAGCTCGTCGGTCGCGGCGTCGATCTGCTTCGATGTCGGCTTGCCGCCACCGTGGCC
>JBDTXL010000334.1:0-2019 GCA_040006195.1 Gemmatimonadota bacterium
TGTTCGAACGGCTCCCGGATGTTGGGCTACCCGACGGGACGACGCCTTCTGTCGCACCGCTCGCTTCGCCTTCGGGTCTCGTCTATCGCTACGTGGTCGAAAGCAAGGATCGTTCGGCGATGGAGCTCAAGGTCATCCAGGACTGGGTGCTCGAGCGCCAGTTCAAGTCGGTTCCGGGCGTAGCGGACATGTCGTCGCTCGGCGGAGAGACGATGCAGTACCAAGTGGTGATCGACCCCATACGACTCGCGGGTGCGGGGCTATCGGTGCCGGTGGTCGCCAGCGCGCTCGCGGCAAACAATGGAAACGCGGGTGGTGGCTTTTACTCGGAAGGTGGTCAGTTCTATTACGTGCGAGGGTTAGGCCGCGTCGAGACGCTGGAGGATATCGGCAACGTCGTCATCGCTGTGCACAACGGAACGCCGATTCTGGTCAAGGACATTGGTGACGTCGTGATCGGTGCGGCGCCGCGTCTCGGGCAGTTCGGCATCGACTCCGCGAACGATGCCGTGGAGGGCATCATCGTCCTGCGAAAGGGTGAGCAGGCACAGACGGTCCTGAAGGGCGTCGAGGCGAAGACGCGGGAGCTGAACGACTCTATCCTTCCCAAGGATGTAAAGGTTCGACCCTACTACGACAGAAGCGAACTCGTGGCACTCACGACGCGCACGGTGAAGGACAATCTGCTGCGCGGCATCGTGATCGTCGTCGTGATCCTGATTTTTTTCCTCTACGATTTCCGCGCCGGACTGATCGTCGCGGCGACGGTCCCGCTGTCGCTGCTGTTCGCCTTCATCTGCCTGGATGTGAAGCACATTCCGGCGAACCTGCTGTCGATCGGTGCCATTGACTTCGGGATCATCGTGGACTGCGCAGTCGTGATGGTGGAGAACATCTATCGGCAGCTCGCGCTCCGACATGGAGCGCCGTACAACCTCAGGGATGTCATCATCCACGCGGCCGCGGAGGTCGACCGGCCGATTTTGTTCGCCGTCGCAGTAATCATTGCGGGCTTCCTTCCGATCTACGCGCTTGCCGGGCCGTCCGGGCGGCTCTTTCAGCCGATGGCGGACACCACGATCTTCGCGGTCATCGGTTCGTTTCTGCTCACGCTGACGCTGTTGCCGGTGATGTGCATCTGGTTCCTGAAGGGTGGCGTTCGCGAGCGGCGGAACCCCATCTTCGAATGGATGCTCGATCGTTACGGGAGAGCGCTCACAGCGGTACTCGCGCGTCCCTGGTGGGTGATCGGGGGCTCAGCGCTGCTCTTTTTGCTCTCGCTCGCGCTCATCCCGACGATTGGTGGCGAGTTCATGCCGAAGCTGGATGAGGGCGCGCTCTGGGTGCGGTCGACGATGCCGTACACGATCTCCTTCGAGGAGTCGTCGCGCATCGTCCCGCAGATTCGCGCGATTCTGCGATCGTTCCCCGAAGTGACGGTCGTTGCGAACGAGCACGGGCGACCCGACGACGGCACGAATCCCACCGGCTTCTTCAACGCCGAGTTCTACGTGGGGCTAAAGCCGTATAGCGATTGGAATGGCTCGATTCACAGCAAGCCTGAGCTGATCGCCGCCATCGACAAGAAGCTCTCGGCGTTTCCAGGCATCACGTTCAACTATACGCAGCCTGCGGAAGACGCAGTGAACGAGGCGGAGACGGGGCTCAAGAGCTCACTCGACGTAAAGCTGTTTGGCGCGGACCTCGCAACGCTCGAAGCGAAGGGGAAGGAGGTCAAACAGGTGCTCGACTCGGTATCGGGCATCACGCACGTCACGCTCGTGCAGGAGCTCGGGCAGCCGAGCCTCAGCGTGAAGGTCGATCGGGCAAAAATCGCGCGCTACGGACTCAACGTGGCGGATATCAACGCGCTGATCGAGGCGGCCGTCGGCGGAAGCGCCGCGACTACCGTCGTGCAGGGGGAGCGGCAGTTCGATCTCGTCGTCCGCCTCAAGCCCCAATATCGCGAGACGCCCGACGCGATCGGCAACATTCGCGTGTCGGCGCCGGATGGGCAGC
>JBDTXL010000335.1:0-5102 GCA_040006195.1 Gemmatimonadota bacterium
TGCCAAAAAGCACTGCACTTTCAGCCTCGCGCTGGCTCGCCGTGGGAGCCGCCGCACTGACGATCGCCGCATCTGGTGCCGACGCCCAGTCCGGCAGCACGCCCACGAAAGCGCAGGTGAAGGTCGCCATGATCGACCTCGCCTTCTACGGTAAGCGCGCGAACGATCTCATGCCGAACGATTCCGCGATGGCCATGACGGCGACGAGCGTCATGCGCGCCGGCATCGCAGGAAAGCCGGGCGTTACCTTCTTCGACTCGCTCAGCGTCGCGAAGGCGGCCTCCGGCCCCAAGGCGATGTCGATCGTGCAGGACGTTCCGTGCAACGTCGTCGTCGCCTGCGCACGCGAAGTCGGCAAGGAGCTCGGCGCCGACTGGGTCGTGATGGGGAAGATCAGCAAGACGAGTGACCTGATCTGGATCTTCAGCGGAGAGCTGATCAACGTCGCCAGCGGTAAGCTCGTGCTCGACGATTCGTACGAGCTCAAGGGTATCGCGGCAGACATGGTGCCGAAGGGCGCGGAGGTGTTCGCGCGACGAGTGGTGAAGCGCGTGACGATGCTCGACAGCGCGGTCGTGCAATGAGGCGGGCGCGCATCTCCCGCAGCGCGAGCTGAGCGAAAGTCGATGACGCGAACCGCCGTCGTACTTCTGAGCGGCGGTCTCGATTCGGCGACCGTGCTCGCGATAGCGCGCCGGGAAGGTTTCGACGTCATCGCGCTCAGCTTTCGCTACGGCCAGCGCCACGGCGCCGAGATCATCGCCGCACAGTCGATCGCTCGACGCGCCGGCGCGATTCGTCACGTGATAGCCGACATCGATCTGCGCATATTCGGCTCGTCCGCCCTCACGAGCGAGATCCCCGTTCCCAAGGGGCGCTCGGCCACCGAGATCTCGCACGGCATTCCGATCACCTACGTTCCCGCGCGCAACACGATCTTCCTGTCGTATGCGCTGGCGTTGGCGGAGGTGAGCATGGCGAACGACATCTACATGGGTGTCAACGCGCTCGACTACAGCGGGTATCCCGACTGTCGCCCGGAGTACATCGAGGCGTTCGAGCGGATGGCGAATCTCGCGACGAAGGCGGGAGTCGAGGGGCGCCGTCTCACGATTCACACGCCGCTCATGCACCGGACGAAGGGCGAGATCATCACGTGCGGGCTCGAGCTCGGCGTCGACTATTCGCAGACGCTGTCGTGCTACGATCCCGATACGAATGGCGCTGCGTGCGGCAACTGTGATTCGTGTCAGCTCAGGCTGCGCGGCTTCTTCGACGCCGGCGTCACGGATCCAGTGCGCTACGGCACGCGAGTCGCGACGTGACGTACGCGGTGAAGGAGATCTTTTTCACGTTGCAGGGCGAGGGCGCGAACACGGGACGGCCGGCGGTGTTCTGTCGCTTTGCGGGGTGCAACCTGTGGACGGGGCGCGAGGCCGACCGCGCGCACGCGACCTGTCAGTTCTGCGACACGGAGTTCGTGGGCGTCGACGGGCCCGGCGGCGGGAAGTTCGCGACGGCGGAGCTTGTCGCGCGCGCGGTGGCCGAGAAGTGGCCGGCCAACGTATCGGCGCGCGCGCGGAAGCTCGTGGTGTGTACGGGCGGCGAGCCGTTGCTGCAGATGGATGATACGATCGTGAGCGCGCTGCACGCGCAGGGGTTCGAAATCGCGGTGGAAACGAACGGCACGCAGGAACCGCCCGCGGGGATCGACTGGATCTGCGTGAGCCCGAAGGTCGGTGCGCCACTGGTGCTCACCCGCGGCAACGAGCTCAAGCTCGTATATCCGCAAATTGGCGGCGAGCCAGAGCACTTCGCGGATCTCGACTTCGAGCAATTCTTTCTGCAGCCGATGGACGGCCCCGACCGCGAGCGTAACACCGAGCTCGCGCTCGCGTATTGCCTCTCTCATCCGCAATGGCGGCTCAGCATCCAGACACACAAGCTCCTGGGAATTCCATGATCGACAGCGGAGTGGACGGAACGCACGGCGGGCTGAATGAAGAGCGCGTCGCCGAAATGGAGGTGTTCAAGAGCTTCAGCATCGAGGCGGCGCACATGCTGCCGAACGTGCCGCCCGATCACCAGTGCGCGCGCGCGCACGGGCATTCGTTCGTGATCGAGCTGTGGGTGAGCGGCTTCGTCGGGGGGCGAAACGGATGGGTGATCGACTTCGCGGACATCGGCGAGGCGTTCCGTCCGCTTCGCGACCAGCTCGACCACCGGCTGTTGAACGACATCGAGGGGCTGTCGAATCCGACGAGCGAGAATCTCGCGATCTGGATCTGGGACCGCGTGTCGCCGTCGCTGCGCGGGCTGTCGAAGGTGGTGGTGCGCGAGACGGCGACGTCGGGGTGCGTGTACAGCGGGCCGCGAGGCCGGTGATCCTATAAATGGAGTGCGTGCGATAATGCCTGCCGCAGAGCTGCTCGAGACCTTTCCAAATCCGTATCCCGGACGAGACTATGAGATTCGTCTCGATTGCAACGAGTTCACATCGATGTGTCCGCTCGGCGGCATCGAGAGCGACGCAGCGGAGCTCGCGCTGCTGAAAGGCGGCGCTCCGGATTTCGGCGTGATTCGTATCGCGTACGTGCCGGATGTGAATTGCGTGGAGCTCAAGTCGCTCAAGCTCTATCTGTGGAGCTTCCGAAATGATGGGATTTTCTACGAGCGTGCGGTGAATCGGATTCTCGACGACCTCGCGGCGGCGGTGATGCCGCGGTGGATGGAGGTCGTCGGTGACTTCAATGTGCGCGGCGGGATCAAGAGCGTGATCGTAGCGCGGCATGGGGCACGCACGACGCCCTAGTACTTCCAGTTTCGCGTCTTCCCCTCGGCGATCCACCCGATCGCCTGCGTCACACGCTTCGCCTTCGTCTCCCCACGCTTCGCCTCGCTGATCCATTCGCAGTATTCGCGTCGCTGGCCCGGCGCGAATTTCGCGAATGCGGCGGTCGCCTTCTTGTTCTTCGCGAGCGAGGTCGCGAGCTCCTTCGGCACCTTCGCCTCCGGCTTCTTCGTGCGCGCCCGCTGCACGGTGACGCCCGCGTCGTTGAGTTTCATCGCCGCCTTGATCCATCCGTCGAATTGCTTCTTCGTGGGCAGCTCCTTCAGCGACGTGATGCGGCCGAAGCTCCCTCTCGACTTGTCGCCGTTGGCGGGAATGCCATCGATGAGCGGCGCCTTCCAGAAGATGAGCGCGCAGTGCTGTTTGAAAGCGGCGACCGCACACATCATCTGACCCTTGTAGTCGAAAAACGGTGAGCTCCACTTGATCGTCTCCTCGACGTCGGGACAGGCGGCGTGCACCATCTTGCGCACGCGACTGAGGATGGGTTTCGCGAAGTCGGAGGACTTTTCGATGTAGGCGTCGACTCGCCGATCGGTTGATGGCATGGCGCGTGGCGCTCCCATAAGGTCGGTTCGCTCGAGAAATCGAGGCCCGAGTGTCCTCCAGAATAGGATTGGCAAAAGTCGAGGTCAATGGAGCTGTGATGTTGTCGCGACCCAGATGTCGGGATTTGCCGGATTCTGCGTCTTGCCAGTGTGGAGCGAGATCGTGGCCCGTATGCACGCAGTCCCTAAAGCCGCTCAGAGCGGATCCGGCGTGTGGCGAATCAATACATCGATTGTGTACGGAGCCCTGACGCTCGGCAGTGCGCCCGGCGAGATTTTCTGTTCTTCCTCCCACACAGCCCACCAATGCTTCGCCACTGGCTTTTTCTTGCACTCTCACTGCTGGCCCCGCTCGCCGCGCGCGCACAGGCTACGCTCACGCCCGACCAATCCGAGTCGCGCGCGATCTTCCAGCAGCTCATCGAGATCAAGACGTCGTACAAAGAGGGAACCACCTCGCCCGCGGCACATGCGATTGCGAAACGCTTCCTCGATGCCGGCTTCCCTGCGGCCGACGTACACGTGCTCGGGCCGGCCGGCGACAAGGATTCCAACGTCGTCGTCCGCATGGAGGGTTCGTCGAAGACGCTCAAGCCGATCCTCCTCATCGCGCATCTCGATGTGGTCGAGGCGCTTCGCTCCGACTGGACGCTCGATCCGTACAAGCTCACCGAGCGCGATGGCTTCTTTTACGGCCGAGGCACCAGCGACATCAAGGGCGGCGCGACGACGATCGCCGAGGCGCTGCTGCGGCTCAAGCGCGAGCACATCGTGCCGGAGCGCACACTCATCCTCGCGCTCACTGCCGGCGAAGAGGGCGGCGGCGGATACAACGGCATTCAGTGGCTGGTCGACAATCATCGCGATCTCATCGACGCCGAGTGGTGCATCAATCCGGACGGTGGCGATCCGCTCATCAAGAACGGGAAGAAGTTCGTGCGCGCAGTGCAGGCGAGCGAGAAGCTTTACCAGTCGTTCTACCTCACGGCGACGAACAAAGGTGGGCACAGCTCGATGCCGACGCCGGACAACGCGATTGCGCGGCTCGCCGACGCGATTGGCCGCGTCGCGCGCTTTCACTTTCCGGTGCATCTGAACGAAACGACGCGCGCGTACTTCCAGCGCTCCGCCGGCCTCGAGAGCGGGCAGCTTGCTGCGGACATGAGCGCAATCGCGAAGAACGAGCGCGATTCGTCAGCGGCAGCCCGGCTCTCCATTTCGCCCTTCTACAACGCGCAGCTGCGCACGACCTGCGTGCCGACGATGCTCGAGGGCGGACACGCGCCCAACGCACTTCCACAGATGGCGCGCGCGCTCGTGAACTGCCGCATCCTTCCGGGTGAGACGCCGGCCGAAGTGCAAGCGGTGCTCGTGCGCGTCGCCGCCGACGATTCGGTGAAGGTCACGCCGATCGATTCGGGAAAGCCGGGGCTGGCATCGCCACTCACGGCATCGGTGATGAACCCAGTCGAGAAGGTGACGCAGCGCATGTGGCCGGGCGTCCCGGTGATCCCGCAGATGGAGACGGGGGCGACCGATGGCGCGCGACTGCGCGTTGCCGGTATCCCGACCTACGGCCTCAGCGGCATAGCGCTCGACGTCGACGACATCCGCGCGCATGGCCGCGACGAGCGGATCATGGTCAAGTCGTTCTACGATGGGGTGGAGTACATGTATCAGCTCGTCCGGGAAGTCGCGGTCAC
>JBDTXL010000336.1:0-2218 GCA_040006195.1 Gemmatimonadota bacterium
CAGGAGCTGATCAACAACGTGCAGAAGGGGCACGGTGGGCGGTCGGTGTTCTGCGGCGTGGGCGAGCGAACGCGCGAAGGAAACGATCTCTATCTCGAGTTCAAGGAAGCGGAGATTCTCGATTCCGTTGCGCTCGTGTACGGCCAGATGAACGAGCCGCCTGGCGCGCGTCTGCGCGTTGGCCTCTCGGGGCTCACGATCGCCGAATACTTCCGCGACGTCGAGAACCAGGACGTGCTGCTCTTCATCGACAACATCTTCCGCTTCACGCAGGCAGGCTCCGAAGTATCGGCGCTGCTCGGCCGCATGCCGAGCGCCGTCGGCTATCAGCCGACGCTCGCGACGGAGATGGGCGATCTGCAGGAGCGCATCACGTCGACGAAGAACGGCTCGATCACGTCGGTGCAGGCGATCTATGTTCCTGCTGACGACATCACGGATCCGGCCCCTGCGGCCGCATTCGCGCACCTCGATGCAACGGTCGTGCTGAGTCGCGCGCTCACGGAGATCGGCATCTATCCCGCCGTCGACCCGCTCGCGTCCGGATCGCGAATCCTCGCGGCGCAGTACGTCGGCGACCGGCACTACGCCGCGGCGTCGGGGGTGCAGCGGATTCTGCAGCGCTACAAGGAGCTGCAGGACATCATCGCGATTCTTGGTATGGACGAGCTGGGCGAAGAGGACAAGCGCATCGTCGGCCGGGCGCGACGCGTCCAGCGATTCCTGTCGCAGCCCTTCGCGGTCGCGAAGCAGTTCACGGGCATCGAGGGCAAGTACGTCAAGCTCGAGGATACGGTGGAGTCGTTCGAGCGTGTCGTCGCGGGCGAGTTCGACGAGCTCCCCGAGCAGGCGTTCTACATGGTTGGCTCCATCGACGAAGCCGTCGAGAAAGCCAAGACGCTCAAGAGCTGAGATCGTGCTGAAAGTTCAGGTCATCTCGCCGGAAAAGGTGCTCTTCGAGGGCGACGCGACCTCCGTGGTCGCGCCCGCCTTCGATGGCGAGATCGGCATCCTCACGGGCCACGCACCAATGATCACGGCACTCGGCACCGGCACGCTACGGGTGGAAGGCGGGGCGGGGAATCAGCGCTTCGACATCGCTGGCGGTTTCCTGCAGGTGGTGGACGACCAGGTCCGTGTGGTGACTGAGCAAGCGACGGCCGTCTAGCCGCGCACGCTCATTGCAATGAAAGAGTGCGGGCCCGAACTGATTGGGCCCGCGTTTTTTTTTGGAGGTAGCTCATGCCGCTGATGCGTTCGTTCACGTTGGTCGGAGCCGCAGTCGCTGCATCGCTCGCGCTTGCCGCACCCGCGCGCGCGCAGATGCTCGGCGCGCCGGTGCTTCAGAATGCATTCACGAATCGCGGCTTTACATTCGGGCTCGACTTCGGCGCCGGAACGGATGTGCAGACATACGGCGGCGCGGTGGCATGGGCGCCGATGAGCGCGCGCTATCAGCTCTCCGGCGGCGTAGCGTACATCAAACAAACAAACCGATCAGGGACGGCGACGTACGGCGCACGGTTGATGGTGCCCGTGCTCGACCGCACCTCTGCCTTTGGTGTCGCGCCATTCGTGGGAATGGGTGGAGCGAATTTTTCCGGAATCAACGACTGGCAGATTCCCCTCGGCATCTCGGCCGGATACCGGCGCGCAGTCGGCACGAACGGTCGTAGCATCTCCGCCTATGTTTCGCCATTCTATACCTGGGCCCGCGTTCGCGAAAATGGGCAGACGATCACGAATGGCCTCTTTCGAGTGTCAGTCGGCATCGATGCTGCAGTGCATCCGCAAGTCGGCGTCAGCGTCGGCGTCGAGACGGGGAAGAAGGCCGGTCAGGAAGATGTCGGCACGCGCGGAACCATCTTCGGTGTGGGTGTGTCATACGCTCTGCACAAACCAGGGACAGGAGTCGAAACGGATACGCCGCGACGCAGAAATCGCACTGCCGTGACCGATTCGACAGATACAACTCCATAGCAATTATCACTCATAGAATCCGAGGAAGAGCAATGCGTTCACGTTCCTTGTTTGCAAACACATTCTCCGTCGCCTGCGCAGCCGTTGTGCTGAGCGCCGGTGCGGCATCGGCTCAGGCCTGGCACTATCCCACGCTGCAGGTTCCGACGATCTCGTCACGCGACTTCCAGGTTCTCGTTGCCGGTGGCGGCAACTATGGCACCAGCTTCGTCGGCCAGTGGCGCGAAGGGATCGCGCC
>JBDTXL010000337.1:0-1562 GCA_040006195.1 Gemmatimonadota bacterium
TCGAATCGGCGTACGCATCGCGCTGGATGTCGAGACCGCGCGCGAAGCTCGCGGATGGCAGCACCGTGTAATAGCTCGTGCGATCGTAGATCGTGCCGGCATTGAGATACCCACCCGCGGCCTTGGTCTCCTTGGAGATCTCGCCCACGGCGCGCGCCACGGTGCCTTTGAAGAACATGTGCTCGAGTACGTGCGCGATCCCGACGACGTCATCGCTTTCGTCGAAGTAGCCGGCCTTCACGTGGGTGACGATCGCGACCACCGGCGCGCTGTCGTCGCGACGGAGGAGCACGGTGAGTCCGTTGGCAAGCACGATGCGCCGGACGGATGCGGGGTCGAGCAGGGCTCCGGACGCGCGCGCGGCGCCGCCGACTGGCGGCGCCGCGCGAAGACTCGATGCGCTCAACGAACGATTCGGAGCAACCCCGCGTTCGCACTGCCGCGAATGAAGCTCTCGGCGTCGCTCGTCGGAATCTTCACGCCCGTGAGCGAATATCCGCGCCGGGCCTCGTTGGACATGTACTCCTGAAGTGAGCGACCGGCCATCTGCCGGCTCGCATCGCGCATATCGCGTACGATGTGCTCCCAGCTTCCCACGTACTCCGCGCCATCGGTCATCAGAATGCTGTGCTCGATGATGTCGTCCTTCTTCCGCTCGATGAGATCGGTGAGCAGCGCCCCGAAGAGCTCGAGCTGCCCCTTGTCACGCGCCTCCTCCTGCTCGAGAACACGCTGCTCGATGTCGGCGAGCATCTCGTCGATGTCGTCGGGCTCGCCGGAGAGTTCGCCGAGTCGTGATTCCCACGGGCGTAGCTCACCGTCGCCGTCCTTGAGCTTGTAGATCGATTTCTTGAGCTCGATGAAGCGCCAGATCCCGAGCTCGTCCCAGTGATCGTCGGGCGTCGTGAGATCGAGCTGATTGAGCGCGGGTTCGTACTCGCCGCGGTCGTAGAGAATGTTCGCAAGGTAGATGCGCGCCTCGCTGTGCTCCTCGTCGAGCTGCAGCGCGCGGTGCAGATGCATGAGCGCCGCATCGTCGTTGCCAAGTCGGTGATTCACATAGCCCAGGCACGCCGACGCCTCGGGGAGATCCTTCGATTCCTTGGCGGCGACTTCGAAGAACTCGCGCGCTTCGTCCATGAGCTCCTCGCGGAAGAGCGCGCGACCCACCTGCAGCACGAGGTCGAAATCATCCTCGTACCCGAGATCGAGAATCTTGCGGAAAATCCCGATCGCCTCGTCGCGCATTCCGAACTTGAGCAGTGTCTCACCGAGTCCTGCTAGCGCCTCCTCGTGCAAGGCGTCGAGCACCAGCGCCGTCTCGAAGCTTCGCCGCGCCCACGCATACTCCTCACGCGCGAGACGCGCGAAACCGGCTCCGATGTGCAGCTCGACGGACTCCGGGTAGAGGTTCAGTCCCTCCCGAAGTACATCCAGTGCGGCATCGTACTGACCCTCGTTATAGAGCTCGTGCGCCCGCTCATCGTACTCCTCGGAACTCAGGAATGGCGTGGCCATGGGGCGAGCTTCCTCCGACGTCGAAAGGTCTTGCCTATTTTAGT
>JBDTXL010000338.1:0-5497 GCA_040006195.1 Gemmatimonadota bacterium
GCAGCCAGTTGGAGAGCACGATCACGTAGAGCCCGCGATCGGGATCGATCCAGAGTGATGTCCCCGTGAAGCCGGTGTGACCATACGCGCGCTCGCTCATGTGCTGTCCACAGCTCGCGCCGCCCGCGCAGGTGTCCCAGCCGAGCGCGCGCCACCCGGAGGAGCGATGCGTAAAGAGCGCGACCGTGCTGTCGGCTACGATGCGCTTGCCGTCGAGCGTGCCGCCATCGAGCAGCATCTGCGCGAAGCGCGCGAGATCGGACGCGGTGGAGAAGAGCCCCGCGTGACCAGCGACGCCGCCAAGCGCGTACGCATCGCCATCGTGGACGCGTCCCTTGAGTGGGCCGCGCGCGTTGTGCATCTCGGTAGGGGCGGCGCGCGCGCGAAGTGCGGCGGCGGGCGTGTAAGTCGTGCTCATCATGCCGAGCGGCGCGAAAATCCGCCGGCGAACAAAGTGGTCGAGTGGCTCGTGAGCGACCGCCTCGACGACGAAGCCCAGGACATCCATTCCGACATCCGAATATTGTTGCACCGCTCCTGGCGGATGTTCGAGCGCGGTCGCGAGGACGCGTCGACGAGCTTCCGCTGGCGAGTGGGCGAAATACGAGAGATTACGGCCGGCGGGGAGGCCGGAGCGATGCTCGAGCAGCTCCCGGATCGTTACCCGAGACTTGGTGCCGCACGCGAAAGCTGGGAGATAGCGAGCGACGGGCGCGTCGAGTGCGATGCGGTGCTCATCGAAGAGCACCATGATGGCCGACGTCGTCGCGACGACCTTCGTGAGCGATGCGAGGTCGTAGAGGGTGCGCTCGGGCGAGACGGCGGCGCTCGAGGGCGAGTAGTCGAGGGTGCCGTAGCCGCGCGAGAGCACGGTCGCATCGCGACGCCCTATGACTACCGCCGCGCCGGGAAAGCCGGCTGCGGCAACTCCACGCTCGACTACGCGATCGACGGCCGCGAGACGCTCGGCCGACATGCCGACGCTGTCCGGCGTGCGCGCCGGGAGGGGGCAGGGCGTACCCGCAACGCAGAGAAAAGCGAGGATGGGGAGGAGCATCCTCGGGTGACGAGCGCGCGCCGAGGCGCGCAACGATCGCCATCGTTCGTTACGGCTTTTTGTACAGGACCCCGCCTTTCATCACGAGCGTCACGGATCTGAGCACGTGGATGTCCTTCGTCGGATCGCCGTTCACCGCGACGAGATCGGCGAAGAGTCCGGGCTTCACGGAGCCGAGCTTGCGGTCGAGATGGAGCACCCTCGCGTCGACGCTCGTGGCGGCGCGAAGTGCGGCGATCGGCGTCATCCCGTAGTCGACGAGGAGCTCGAGCTCGCGCGCGTTATCGCCGTGAGTGAAGACGCCGACGTCGCTCCCGTTGCAAATCGTGACGCCCGACGCGAGTGCGAGCGCGAAGGTCGCGCGGCGATGCTTGATCATATCTGGCTCGGGACCGACGCCCTTCTTCCACCCGCGGTACTGCGCGATCGCATCGCCGGCCGCGAGCGTGGGGCAGAGCGCGACACCCTTCTCCTTCATCATTGCGAGTGTGGCCGCGGATGCATCGTCGGCATGCTCCACGGTCTCGACGCCCGCGATCACGGCGCGGCGGATCGCCGTGTCGCTGTACGCGTGCACGGCGACGGCGCGACCGCTCGCACGTGCGGTCTGCACCACGAGATTCACCTCGTCCTGCGAGAAGGTCGGCCGCGTCTCACCGTTCGGACCCCAGCGATAGTCACCGTAGATCTTGATCCAGTCTGCGCCCTTCGCGATTTGACTGCGCACCGCGTGAATGAGCGCATCGACACCATCCGCCTCCTCGGCGCCCTGCGGGACCTCCCACCGCGGATCGAAACCCTTGGGGCCGTACGCACCCGTCGCGACGATCGCGCGTGTGACCACGAGCATGCGAGGGCCGGGGATGATTCCCTGTTCGATTGCCTCCTTGAGCCCGACATCGGAGTATCCGGCGCCTTCCGTGCCGAGATCGCGAATGGTCGTGAAACCGGCGAGCAGTGTGTTGCGCGCGTGATTCGTAGCGCGCGCGACGCGAAGGGCAAGCGGCTCGTGGAGCACCTGATCATCCCACGGCGTCTCGTTGTACGGATGCAGAAAGACGTGTGAGTGCGCGTCGATGAGTCCCGGGAGAAGCGTCGCGCCGGGGAGATCGATTCGCGTCGCGTTTGTGCTCGCATGCAGCGATGCAACGGGTCCGGCGGCGACGATGGTGTCGGCGTCGACGAGGACTGCCCAGCCCTCGTGCATCGCGGCGCCGTCGAAGACACGGGCAGGGATCAGCAGCGTCGAGCCCTGCGCGGCGAGCGCGACCGGAACCAGGAGGAGCAGAAACATCGTTCGCGCGAAGCGCATGTCGAATCGGGGTAGAGGAGCTTCCATCTTACCCTTCACGAGGCGGGACAGCCACCGCTGCGGGCTGTTCTCTTCGCGATCGGCTACACCGATTTACATTCCTCGCGTGACCGACGCCGCCATCCGCACCGAAAAACTCCGCAAGGTCTACACGACCGCGCCTCCCAAGGCCGGCCGCGGTGCGCCCGGCATCGCGCCCGACGCTTCGCGTGCCGCGGCCGAGCGTCGTGCGGGGAGCGAGGTGATCGCGCTCGAGTCGCTCGATCTCGAGATACAATCCGGCGAGTTCTTCGGGCTCCTCGGCCCCAACGGTGCCGGGAAGACGACGACAATCGGCATCTGCACCACGCGTGTGCTTCCGACATCGGGTACCGCGATCATTGAGGGCGCCGATGTCCGCTCTCAGCCGACGCTCGTGCGCCAGCGGATCGGCGTCGTCCCCCAACGCCCGAATCCCGACAGCTCCCTCAACGTTCGCGAAAATCTCGTTTTTCACGCCGCGTACTTCGGCATCTCGCGATTGGTCGCGAACGCGCGCGCGAAGGCGCTGCTCGAGAAGCTCGGGATCGCCGAGCGAGCCGAGGGGAAAGTCATGCAGCTCTCGGGCGGGCAGCAGCAGCGCCTCATGATCGCGCGCGCCCTCATCCACGAGCCGCGTGTGCTCTTCCTCGACGAGCCGACGGTCGGCCTCGATCCGCAGGCGCGTCTCGACCTGTGGACGATCCTGCGCGAGCTGCACTCGCAGGGACGTACGATCGTGATGACCACGCATTACATGGAGGAAGCCGATCGCCTTTGCGACCGACTCGCCATCGTCGACCGGGGGAGGCTGCTCGCGATCGATACGCCGGAGGCGCTCAAGGCGCGTGCCCCGGGCGGAACGATGATCGAGCTCGTCCTCGACGGAAGCGGTGATGGTCTGGTGAGCGAGATGCGCGGAGTACCCGGCGTGTCGAGCGCCGAAGCCAGGTTCGAGCACGGAGGCAACAGCGTTCGTGTTTACAGCGATCGCGGTGGCGAGGTGATCGCGGCACTCGTCACCATCGCCACCCAACACGGTCGCTCGATTCGCGACATTCATCTCGCGCCGCCGAGTCTCGAGACGCTGTTCATCTCTCTTACCGGACGACAGCTCACATGACGAGCCCCGTCACCGACATTGCCCAGCGACCAAACTCGGGCCGGATCTTCCTCGCGCTGCTGCGCCGTGACATCAACGTCGCGCGCCGCGAGCTTCCGTACTTTCTCCTGCGCACCACGCTACAGCCACTGCTGTTCATCGTCGTCTTCGGGCTGCTGCTCCCGCGCATGGGCTACGTCGGAAACGCGTACAAAGCGGCGCTCCTTCCCGGTGTGCTCGCGGTGAGCCTCGCCTTCTCGAGCGTGCAGTCCGTCGCGCTGCCGATGGTGGCGGACTTCGGCTGGACGCGCGAGATCGAGGACCGCCTTCTTGCGCCGATCTCGATCGAGCTGATAGCGCTCGAGAAGATCGTTGCGGGCGTGCTTCAAGGAGTGATCGCCGCGCTCTTCGTGCTCCCGATCGCGCGCCTCATCATGGGACCGATCGACGGGCTCACCGCCACACACTTCGCGCTGGTCCTCTTTATCGTCCTGCTGGGCGCCACCGCATTCTCGGTGCTCGGGCTCCTCATGGGATCGCTCGTCAATCCGCAGCAGATCGGCTTGATGTTCAGCGTGATCGTCGCGCCGATGATCTTCTTCGGATGCGCGTACTACCCGTGGCAGAATCTTTCCGTCTTTCCGGTGATGAAGTACGCGGTGCTCATCAATCCGCTCGTCTACGTGGCCGAGGGGATGCGAGGTGTGCTCACACCGGGGATGCCGCACATGGATCTGCGCGCCGTGAGTGGCGCGCTCATCGTCATCATAGCGCTCTTCTGGACGCTCGGCATGCGCAGCTTCGCGAAGCGCGCGATGGGGTGAGCCGAGGTGGCGAGCTAGTCCTTCTGCGCCGCCTTGATGCCGAGCCAGCCGTCGGGAACGTTGATCGCTTCGATTCCCGCCGCCGAAAGAAGGCTCGATGCGACAGCGGAGCGGGTACCGCGCTGGCAATAGACTGCGATCGGGCGATCGCGCGGAAGCGTCGCGAGCGCGCGCGGGAGATCGTCGAGGGAGATGTGGTGCGCCTCGCGATGGTGACCACTGTTCCATTCCGCCTTCGAGCGCACGTCGACGAGCATCACGGTATTCGTCTCGACCTGCTCAAGGAGCGTCTGCGGCGAGACCTGGCGGATGCGCCCGAGCGCCCGCCCGCCATCGACCCACGCAATGCACGCATCTTCATCGAAAATGCCGGCGATGCGATCGAGGCCGATCAGCGTGAGCGCGCGAGCCGCCGCGAGGGCGTCTTCGCGCTCGTCGGCGAGCAGGTAGAGATCGTGATCGTACGGAAGCAGAGAGCCCGCGAGCGTAGTGAATGATCCGCCCCACGGAATGTTGAGCGTACCCGGCACGTGTGCGCGCGCGAAGCGGTCGGGCTGGCGCACGTCGATCACGAGCGCACCGGCGAGTCCGAGCTCCGCAAGCGAATCCGGCGCGGGCGACGGCGGGTCCTTGCGAATTCCGAGCACCGGCGGCCCGTCGCGATTGATGCGCTTCATCGTCGCGAAGTACGCCGGCGGATCGACCTGTCCCTCGAGAACGCGGTCGACGAAGCTGTCGACGTTGCGCTCCGAGAACGCCCAGTTGGACATGCGCTCGTACCCGACGGTGGACGATGGCATGTCACCGAGCGACTTGCCGCAGGCGCTGCCGGCGCCGTGCGCGGGCCAGATCTGCAGATAGTCGGGGAGCTTGCGGACGCGGCTCAGCGAGAGAAAGAGCTGACGCGCGCTCGCCTCCTTGGTGCCCGCCTCGTTGGCGGCGCGCTCGAGTAGATCGGGGCGGCCGACATCGCTCACGAACACGAAGTCACCCGTGAGAATCGCGACGGGCTCTTCTGCGGTGTCGAGCGCCTTCACCAAAAACGAGAGGTGCTCGGGCGTGTGGCCCGGCGTGTGGCGCGCGGTGAATCGCACGCGACCGACGTCGAACATCTCCCCGTCGTGCAGCAGCTTCGCGCCATCCGCCTCGGCGAACTCATAGTGCCAGTTCGCGGGGCCCTCGCC
>JBDTXL010000339.1:0-4691 GCA_040006195.1 Gemmatimonadota bacterium
TCACGCGCTGGCCCGTGGGAATCAATGGCTGCGACGGCTCGGCGGACAGCTGCCCGTGGCGGCACCACAAGTCGCTGACGATTGAAGAGGCGACGATGATCGCGGCGCTCCCTTCGATCAAAGGTGTGATCGCACACGTCGGCACCGGCGCGGAGATCAAGTATCACGATCGCGATTTGCCGTCGGTGAATGTGGACGCCTACACTCCCGGCTGGACGGACGTGGATGGCGGCGATATCGATCCGGGGCGCAGCTTCACCGAGCGCGAGAATACCAATGCCGAGCAGGTCATCATCGTCAACGAGGTCATGGCGGCGTCGCTGTTCGACAATGGTGATGCGGTGGGCAAGACCGTGGCAGTGGATGGGAAGCCGTTCGTCGTGATCGGCCTCTATCATCCGCTCGCGAATTTCTTCAACGGCAGCAGCACGCCTGGCGCGATCGTTCCTTTCGAGACGGCACGTCGCAAGTTGCAGATGCGAGTGAAGTGGCTCGACCTCACCGTGAAGCCGCGCGATGGCGTAGCGCAGGATGTCGCAATGGACGAGGTCACCGCCGCGCTGCGCACGGAGCGACGCCTGCGTCCGGCGGCCGAGGACACGTGGTTTCTGTACGGGCAGGACAAGCTCATGGACCTCTACAACAGCACGGTCCAGATTTTCTTCATCGTCGTCATCTCGCTCTCGGCGATCGGGCTGCTCGTGGGCGGTGTGGGAGTAGTCGCGATCATGATGATCTCGGTGACGGAGCGCACGCGCGAGATCGGCGTGCGCAAGGCGCTGGGCGCGACGAAGGGCGTGATCCTGTGGCAGTTCCTCGTCGAGGCGGCGACGCTCACGATGATCGGTGCGAGCACGGGGCTGATCATCGGCGGTGGGCTCGCCTATATGATTCGCAAGCTCACGCCGATCGATGCGACGATACCGCCAATGGCGATCGTCGCTGCGCTGCTCACTAGCGCGTTCACGGGCATCGTGTTTGGACTGCTTCCGGCGTATCGCGCATCGCAGCTCGACCCGGTCGAGGCGCTGAGGTACGAGTAGGGCGGGAGCCTCGCTGCAGACGATTCATCTCAGCGATGACTTCGTCGCTCCGCGCGCACACCTCTCGACGTTCTGACTGAGCAAGGATGAGTCACCCTTCGATGTGTACTGCGTCAGCGCATCGATGGCTGCGACCACCGCGATAGCGCCAACGAAGATCCAGCGCCCGCGAGATTGTGTGTCGACGTCAGTCATATCCCCCCACTGGAATTCCCGCCAATAGCCCTGCATTCCTCGCGCTCTCCACGATGATGCTCTCCACCTGCTCCGGCACATCCTCGTGCGCGAAGTGGCCGCCCTCGCGCACCTCCACAATGCGCGCGTCGGTGAGGCGCATCGCGATCCGGTCTGCGTCGTGCGGCGGGACCCAGCTGTCGTGGAGTCCGACGGCGAGCGTTACCGGAATCATCAAGCGGTCGAGATCGCGCTGCAGTCGCGGCGCGTCCCAGTGCTCGAACACGGTCATCACCGCACCCATGTGCCGCTGCGAGCGCAGAAACACACCGTAGAGCGCGGCCTGCGACGGGGAGAGTGTCGAGCCGGTGGTGCTCATCAGCGTCGAGTCGAGCGTCCCCGCTTCGAGATCGCGTCCCAGCTCGGCCATGCGCGGCGAGCGCACGCCCACGCGCGCGGCGGGCGCGAGTAGAGTCCAGAGCTGGCTCTGCGGAGGCGTGAGCGACGCGTTGATCCCGATCAGCGATCTGAGCGAGCTGTCGTCGCCAAGCGCGAGGCGCATCGCGATCGCGGCACCGGCGCCGTGCCCGACGCCGACCACCGGCGACATCCTGAGCTCCTCGAGAAGCGCCGCGAGCGCGATCGCGATGCCGTCGAGCGAGAGATGATCGGTGCGTGGCGCAGTCGTGAAGCCATGCCCCGGCAAATCCGGCGCGATGACGGTGAATCGCTGCGCGAGGCGCGGCGCGAGCTCGTGCCACGTGTGTGTCGCGGCGCCGATGCCGTGCACGAGCAGCAGCGCCGGGCCGCGTCCCATGATCTGGACGTGCCACCGCTGTCCTCCCGCTTCGACGAAGCGGCTGGCGCTGCAGTTGGGCCAGTTGGCGCCCATGTCTACCCACGTCGGCGTTGCGCGCACGATTCGAATGTAGTGCCCGCCATCGCCGCCGTCAGGGGCGTATATTCTCCTCCATGACGACCGTGGACGTTCTGGCAATAGCCGCACATCGCGACGACGTCGAGCTCACGTGCGGTGGCACGCTCCTCAAGGCCGCCTCGCTCGGGCAGCGCACCGCCATCGTGGATCTCACGCAGGGCGAGATGGGCTCGCGCGGATCCGCCGAGCTGCGCGCCGAGGAGGCGAGCCGCGCGGCCGAGATACTCGGCGTCGCCGCACGAGTGAACCTCGGGCTTCCTGATGCGGGAATCGTGAACACACCGGCAACGCGCGCGCAGCTCGTGCGCCTCATTCGTGAGTTCCAGCCGCGCGTCGTGCTCGCACCCTCGATCACCGGCAAGCATCCCGATCATCGAGTGAGTGCCGAGCTGGTGACGGACGCGTGCTTTCTCGCGGGGCTCTCGAAGATCGAGCCCGACGTGCCGCGCTTTCGCCCCTTCAAGCTCGTCCACTCGCTCACCTATCGCGAGGACGCGGGAAAGCCGACATTCGTCGTCGACATCTCGGCCGAGTTCGAGAAGAAGCTGCTTGCGATTCGGGCGTACGGCTCGCAATTCGACGGCGCGACGCAGGCGGGCGAGGTTTTCCCCAACGGTGAGCCGCTCTACGACATCGTGCGGCACCAGGCAGCGCACTATGGCTCGCTCATCCGGGTACAATATGGCGAGCCGTTTTATACGGCCGAGACGATGCGGGTTGATGACCTGATGTCGTTGAACGTATCCACCTTCTGACATAGAAATGCCTCCTCGCACGCAAACGCGCCGGTCACCACGCCGCGACGTTCCCGCGATATCGGAGCAGCGGCCGTCGTACGGCGTCGCGGCGATCGTGTCGCTCGTTATTTTCGCGCTGTACATCGCCACGCTCGCGCCGAACACCGCGATGTGGGACACGAGCGAATACATCGCCGCCGCGAAGGTGCTCGGCATTCCGCATCCGCCGGGCAATCCGTTCTTCGTTCTGCTCGCGCACATCTTCACGCTGCTGCCGATCGGCGGCTCCGCGGGAACGAAGATCAACGTGCTGGCGGCGGTGTGCAGTGCGCTGTCGGCGGGAACATGGTTCCTCGTGGTCGAGCGCGTGTGCAGCGTGTGGCTGCCGGAGCGGTGGATGCAGCGCGGCGCGGCCGCCGCGGCGGCGCTTCTCGGGGCGACGGCGTTCACGGTGTGGAACCAGTCGGTCGTGAACGAGAAGGTCTACACGGTATCGCTCGCGTTCTTCGCGATCGTGTCGTGGCTGACCGTGCGCTGGTGCGACAACCCCGAGGGGCGCACGGCGGACCGGCTGCTCGTGCTCATCGGATTTCTCATCGCGCTCGGCTACACCAATCATCCGGCCGGATTTCTCGTCGCGCCGGCGGTGGTGGCGGCGGTGCTGCTGCGGAAGCCGACGACCGTGATTCGCTGGAAGCTGCTGCTCGCGATTGCGGGCGCGTTCGTGCTCGGGCTCACGCCGTTCGCGGTCGAGCCGATTCGTGCGGGGCACTTCCCTGCGATCAACGAAGGCGAGGCGACGGGGTGCACGACGAAGTTCGCACTGTCGTGCACCTTCAACGCGACGGCGCGCCAGCGGCTCGCCGACAATGTGAATCGCGTGCAGTACGGCAAGCCGACGCTCGACCAGCGACAGGCGCCATTCACGGCGCAAGTCGGGATGTTCTGGATGTACTTCAAGTGGCAGTGGCTGCGCGATCCGTACGACAGCGCGCCGCGCGGGCTGCAGGGGCTGCTCGCCGGGATCTACCTCGTGCTCGGCGTCGCCGGCGGCTACGCGCACTTCAAGCGCGATCGATACTCGTTCGGATTCTTCGGGCCGCTGATGTTCACGATCACGCTCGCGCTGATCTTCTACATGAACTTCAAGTACGGCTACTCGCAGGCGCCGGAGCTCGGGAACAGCGTGGCCCGCGAGGTGCGCGACCGAGACTACTTCTATTTGTGGGGCTTCTCGGCGTGGAGCGTGTGGGCGGGGCTCGGCATCGTCCTCATCTGGGAACAGCTCGCAGCGCTGCTGTCTCCGGAGTGGAACGACGAGGCCTCGCGCATTCCTCGAAAGAACTGGCTGCTGACGACTCCTGTGTTTCTGCTCGCGTTCATTCCGCTCATCACGAACTGGCGCGCGGCATCGCGGCACGGCGACACGTTCACGCGCGATTGGGCGGCCGACGTGTTGAACAGCGTCGAGCCGTACGGAGTGCTGATCACGAATGGAGACAACGACACCTTCCCGCTCTGGTACGCGCAGGAGGTGGAGGGTGTGCGGCGCGATGTGACGGTGGCGGTGACATCGCTGCTCCGCACCGACTGGTATGTGCGGCAGATGATTCGCCGTCCCGTGTATCCGTACGATGCGGCGAAGGGGCCGGCGGTCTATCGCGGGCGCACGTGGCCGCTGCCGAAAGGCTCGCCGGTGTCGATGACGCTCGAGGAGGCCGACGCGCTTCCCGAGGTGATCGCGTTGCCGCAGGCGCAGCTGTTCAAGAAGGACGACATCGAGGCCGTGATCCCGCCGGG
>JBDTXL010000340.1:0-1702 GCA_040006195.1 Gemmatimonadota bacterium
CAGCTCGATGTGTTCGTCAACGTCGTTGGTGGGCTCAAGGTGCAGGAGCCCGCGGCCGACCTCGCGATCGCGGCGGCGCTGGCGTCGAGTGTGTACGATCGCGCGCTCCCGGCAAACGCAATCCTCCTTGGCGAGGTCGGACTCGCGGGCGAGATCAGGCCCGTGTCTCAAGCGGAGCGACGGCTCGCCGAGGCGGAGAAGATGGGAATGGGCGTCGCCTATCTCGCGGAGCGGAGTATCCCGCGCAGAATACCGAAGGGGCTCAAATGCGTGGGCGTGCAGACGGTTCGCGAGCTGCTCGAGAAAATGTTCACGTGAGCAATGCCTCCGGCGCAGTGACGCGCGATATCGGCGTCGTCATCGTCGCCGCGGGCTCGAGCTCGCGCACCGCCGGCGCGGAGCTCAAGCAGTTTCGGTGGGTCGCGGGAAAGCCGATGCTCCTGCATAGCGTGCAGCGATTCATGGAGCGCGCGGACGTCGCGATCGTCGTCTGTGTGCTTCCGAAGTCGCACGCCGGAGATCCGCCGCCGTGGCTCTTTCAGTGTGACGTCGATCGCCTGCTCGTGAGCGTCGGCGGACGCGAGCGCGGTGAGTCGGTGCTCAACGGGCTCGGCGACATGCCTCCCGAAGTGCGCTTCGTTCTCGTGCACGATGCGGCACGTCCGCTCGTCGATGGCGAGACGATCGAGCGCGTCGTCACGAAGGCGCGCGAGGGAGTTGGTGCGGTGCCTGCGCTGCCCGCCACCGACACGATCAAGGAAGTCGATGCGAGCGGGGCGATCGTTCGCACCCCCGATCGCACGAGGCTCTATCACGCGCAAACGCCGCAGGGGTTTCCGCGCGAGATGATCGAGGAGGCGTACGTCCGAGCAAAGTCGGATCGCGTGCATGCGACGGACGACGCCGCGCTCTGCGAGCGCATCGGTGCGCGCGTCGTGATCGTCGAGGGGAGCCTGAGCGGGATGAAAGTCACGACCGATGAGGACTTCGCGCGCGTCGACGCGCTGATGAAATTGGTTCGATGAGCATCGAATCGTGAGTACTGAACCTTTCGTAATCCCGTTCTGGTCGCCGGCCGAGGTGGCTGCCTCGATCAACGGCACTGTCGCGCATCTCGCCGCGCGGAAGGTGCTCGCCTATCCGACGGAGACGGTGTACGGCTTCGGCGGCGCGACCGACCACGATTCGGTCGAGTCACTCGTGCAGATGAAGGGTCGCCCGGCGGGCAAGCCCTTTCTCATCCTCGTGGCATCGAGCGAGATGGTCACGCGGCTCGATCTGCGCCTCAGCGGCTATGCGTCCCGCCTCGCCGCGCGACATTGGCCAGGCCCGCTCACGCTCGTTCTGGGCGGCGGTGAACGGCGCCTGCCCGAACGGCTTCGCGGACCCGAAGGCGGCGTCGCCGTGCGCTGGACATCGCATCCGAATCTCGCGCGGCTGCTCAAGGCGTATGGAGAGCCGCTGACATCGACGAGTGCGAATCGTCCCGGTGTGCCGCCTGCGATGACGGCCGCCGAGATCGAGCAGCAGTGGAGCGCCGAGATCGGGCGCGGGAATCTGCGCGTGCTCGATGGCGGTCGTTTGATCCCGTCCCCGCCTTCGACCGTAGTAGATTGCATGGGTGCGCGGGCGCGAGTCATACGCCCTGGCGCCATCTCCTCCGCGACGTTGCGGGAAAGCGTGCCGGACCTCATTGGAGATC